>NZ_JBEGDJ010000005.1:0-147372 GCF_040191335.1 Nocardioides sp. YIM 152588
GGGGGCGGCGGCGCGCCCGGCACGGCGGGCTCGGGGAACGCGTCCGCGCGCTCCTCCCACCGGTCCGGAGGGGGCGGTGGCGCGGGCGCGGACGGCTCGGGCGCCGTCGGCTCCGGCTCGAGCTCCAGCTCCTCGGCGATGCCCAGGACGTCGCGGGCGAGGTTCCGCACGGCGTCGCCGTACGTCGCGAAGGAGACGCCGATCTCCACCGTGCCCACCGTGCTCGGCTCGGGCTCGGTCCCCCAGGTGAGGGTCAGCCGCCACCGGGGCGCGGCCGGCGGTGGAGCTGGTTCGGGTCCGGCCTGCTCGCCCGCCTGTCCGGCCTGCTCGCCCGCCCCTCCGGTCGGCGGTGCCGGCTCCGCGCGCCGGTGCAGGCGGGGCCGCTGGTCCGGGGTGAGCACACGCAGGAACGGCTGCGCCGGGGGCGCGAGCGGGTCGGTGGCGATCAGCAGCAGGAACGGCGGCAGGTCGACCGGCGGTGCCGAGCCGTTCGCCGCCGCCAGCAGGCCGCCGCGGAAGCCGAGCGCGTCGGCGCTGCGCCGCCCGAGGTCCAGGCAGGCGGGGCCGGCGTCGAGCAGCTGGCCCTCGGCGGTCCCGGTGATGTAGGCGCGGCGGAGGGCGTGCAGCAGCCGGCGCGGGTGCGGATGGGTGGCGCTGCAGGCGGTGAGGTGCGCCCAGACGGCGGCCTGCTGACGGGTGAGGGTCTCCGCGGGCGGCGGCTCGAAGACGTGCGCGGGTTCGGCCCACAACCGGACCAGCCCCTCCCCGACCTGCCACAGCGGCCCGTCGCGCCGCCCCTCCACGACCGTGCCGCTGAACGGCGCCCGCAGCCACGCGTGGCCGCCGCGCTCGGTGGCCACCTCGGCCAGCAGGTCCCCGGCGACCACGTCGGCGCCCGGCCGCGCGACCCGCGCCACCACGGTGACGGAGCGGGACCCGTCGGGCAGCTCGGGGATGGTGACGGTGACCGGGTCGGGCGCATCCTCGTCGAACGCGCCGTGCGCGACGTACCGCCACGGGTCGGTGGCGCCGGCCGCGCTCGCCCGGACGGACCGGGGGCTCCACTCCAGCAGCGCGGGCAGCGCGCCGCCCGGCTCCGCGGCGCGCGCCGCGGGCACCGGGACCATCTGCGCCGGTGGCTGGGTACGCCCCGACCGGTGGCGCTGGCGGTGCCGCCGCAAGGCCATCCTGGGCTCCTCCCCTGGTCCGATCGGTCGGCCGACACCCAAGCCGACGCCGCTGTCCGGGCGGTTGCTTTGCGGCGAGGTATGCCCGAATTTCGGTGACGGGCGCGGTCACCCGGTCCCGGGCGGCGTGGCCGCGCGGAGGTCGCGCTCCAGGGCCGCCACCTCGTCGCGGCCGGGCAGCCCGAGCCCGAGCCGGCTGACCGAGATCGCGGAGGCGGCGTTGGCGAACCGGGCGGCCTCCTCCCACCCCCGCCCCTCCAGGCGGGCGACCGCTAGCGCGGCCATGAACACGTCGCCCGCGCCGGTCTCGTCCGCGACCTCGACGGACGCGGTCGGCACCTCCCGCAGCCCGTCGTCGTCGAGCAGCAGGGCACCGGACTCCGACGTCTTGAGCAGCACCCGACGGGCGCCGGCGGCCCGCAGCTCGCGCGCCGCGGTGGCGCGCCACAGCCGGGAGGTGTCGGCGCGCCCCGTGAGCAGGGCGGCCTCGTCGAGGTCGGGCGTGACCACGTCGGCGGCGGCGAGGTGGTCACGGCGTACCCGGTCCGGCGGGGCGGGGTCGAGGAAGAGCGGTACGCCGCGGGCGCTCAGCGCCGTGGCCAGCGCGGAGAGCGTCGCGGGGTGGACCTCGGCCTGGGCGACCACGATGTCGTCGGCGGTGAGGCCGGCGACGTGCGGCGCGACGTCGTCCCAGGCGAGGCTCTCATTGGCGCCGGGCGAGAAGACCAGCGACCGGTGCTTGCCGTGCTGGAGGTCGATCGCCACGAAGCCGGTCGGCTGCTCGGGCGTCACGATCACCCCGGACGCGTCGACCCCGTCGCCGGCGACCGCGTCGAGGCAGTGCCGCCCGAAGTCGTCGTCGCCGACCCGCGCGACCAGGGTGACCTCCGCGCCCAGGCGCACAGCCGCGCGGGCCACGTTGCCACCCTTGCCACCGGGTTGGACGAGGTGGCGCTCGGCCACCAGCGGCGCCTGCCCGCCCGACTCCCGCAGCCCGAACAGGTGCAGGTCCATGTTCAGCCCACCGACGACCACCACCCTGCCCATCTCCGGACACCTCCTGCTCCGTGGTTACCACTCGGCCCGCGTCCGGGACAGGGCCGTCGGGCCCGGCATCGACAGCCACCGGGCCGCGGCCGAGTGTTCGACGATGGCGTCCTACGCCGCCGGACGACCCGACCGCGGGCTCGGGCGCGCTGGTGCACCGCCGTCGACCCGCGTCGAAGCGCCCACTTTGCTGCGGCCCGGGCGGTGCGACGTCACATGGATATCCGCCCCAGATCGGCCATTTCGGGGCGGATATCCATGTGACGTGACCTCGCCGGTCGTCTCAGGCGCCCGCGTCGAACCGCCGCGTGCGAGCGCACCCTCCCCCGCCCTGCCGCGAGGTGTTCCCCAGATTGAACCGCCGGACGGGTCCTTCGGGACGCGACATCGCCGTCGGCGATGAGCCCGACGGCGTGGGCACGATGGAGGCGGGACGACCGCGCGACGCGGACCGCCTCATCAGCCGTGACCGAGAGAGATCTTGATGGCGACAACCAGCATGCCGCCGGCCGCGGTCCCGACACACGTGATCCAGGTCGAGCGGGTGACCGGCCGACGGAGGTAGCGACTCACGAAGACACCGGTCAGCCCGATCCGAGCGATGCAGAAGAGCTCGGCAGCGCGGAGCGCGAGCGTCGGCCCCAGCACGTCCCACCGGGCCGCGAGCAGGATCAGCAGCGGCACGGCGGTAGCGGACAGGATGGGCAGGCTGTCGCGGAGCATCCTGAAGGGCGGTACGTCATCCGGGGTGTCGGCGGACTCGACCTGCGAGCCGACGATGTCGGCGAAGAGGTGGGCGATGAAGGTGGAAGCCCCGATGCCCGCGACGACCAGCACCGCCTCACCTCCGGCCACCGCGTCCACGGGCAGGGCCAGGAGTGTCGCGAGCACGAGCACCGTTCCGTAGATGTACGCCGCAAGCTGACGGGCGGCGTGCTCCGGCGCAGGGCGCTGGAGCCGCGACGGACGCCGACGCACCCGACCCTGACTCGACCTGGGCATGGTCAGCGGCCGGCGTCCGGGCTCGCGCGTCGCCGGCCCCGGAGTCCGTCGAGCATCAGGTCGAGGCCGTAGCGGAACTCCTCGCCCAGGTCGACCGAGCCGACGAGCCCAGCCTGCCGGCTCCTCTCGCCCTCGGGTCTCGCGCCGGCCGCGTCCTCGCCAGGCACTTGTACGCCGAAGCCGAGGACGTACCGCGCCAGGGTGGCGTAGGTCCGCACCGCGTCCACAGGGTCGAAGCCGTTGGCAGTGAGGACCGCGAGGCTACGTTCGCGAAGGCGCAGTGCGTGCGGCCCGGTCGGCAGCTCGCTGAGCAGCAGCGGCGAGACGTTCCGGTGACCCTCGAGGACCTTGAACATGGCCTCGGCGATGTGTCGCAGGGCGGCGTCCCAGGTCGCGTGCGCGAGGACGTCCTCATCGAGGTCGACCTCGGCGAACAGTGCGTCCACAACCGCACGGGTGAGCTCCGCACGCCCGGAGAAGTGGCGGTAGAGGGTGGCGGTGCTGCTTCTCAGCCGGGTCGCCAGCGAGCGCAGGGTCAACGCCTCGGCGCCGTCCTCGTCGACCATCTCCAGAGCGGTGCCCACGATCCGGTCGAGCGGGATCGGGGGCCTGCCCGGGCCCCGCCCGGCAGCGGGTCGGCCTTCGGCTGCTGGTTGCGACACGCCGCCAGTATGCCGACTGACGGCGTGCGGCTGGCCCCGTCTCCACATAACGGATACATTGTAGTCGGTATTGGTCGTCGTGGACCGCGAGCGTGCGCGACGACCGGTTGCGACCCGCTCGCTCGACCGGAGGTCCCCCGTGTCCACCACTTCTTCGACCGTTCTCGTCGTCGGCGCCGGCCCGGCCGGGCTCACCGTGGCCTGCGACCTGCTGCGCCGCGGCATCGACGTGCGCGTGGTCGGTGCCGCGCCCGGCGTCTTCGGCGGCTCGCGCGCCAAGGGGATCCAGCCACGCACCGTTGAGGTGCTCGACGACCTCGGCGTCCTCGAGGACCTGTCCCAGCACGCCACGACGTACCCGAAGCTCGGGCTCCACCTCGGGCCGATCACGGTGAAGCGCACGATGATCGCGCTGCACGAGGCCAGCGAGGACGTGCCGCACGCCAACACGCTGCTGGTCGGCCAGTACGACACCGACGCCGCCCTGTTCCGTCGGCTCGAGGCGCTCGGTGGCCGGGTCGAGTTCGACACCCGGCTGACGTCGCTCACCCAGGCCGAGAACGGGGTGACCGCGGTCCTCGACGGGCCCGCGGGCACCGTGGAGGCGCACGCCGACTACCTGGTCGGCGCCGACGGCGGCGCGAGCACCGTGCGCAAGTCGCTCGCCATCCCGTTCGAGGGGACCACCGATGAGGCCGACCGGATGATCGTCGCCGACCTGGTGTTGACCGGGCTGTCGCGCGACCTGTGGCACGTGTGGCCGGGCCTCGGTGGCCGGTTCATGGCGCTGTGCCCCATGCCGGGCGGCGAGCTGTTCCAGCTGATGCTGAAGCTCAAGCCCGGCGACGCGGCGGAGGCGACGCCCGAGGCGCTGACCACCCTGATCCACGCCTACCGCAGCGCCCGGTCGGTGCAGGTCTCGAAGGTCCGCTGGTCCTCGGTATGGCGGCCGAACATCCGCCTGGCCCAGCGCTACCGCGACGGCCGGGTGTTCCTGGTCGGAGACGCCGCCCACGTCCACCCGCCGACCGGCGCGCAGGGCCTCAACACCGGCGTCCAGGACGCCTACAACCTCGGCTGGAAGCTCGGCCAGGTGATCGCCGGCGCGCCCGAGGCCCTGCTCGACACCTACGAGGACGAGCGGCAGCCGGTCGCCGCCGGCGTACTGGGGTTGGCCAGCAAGCTCTACGAGAGCACCCGGACCCGCCCGGCCGCGGCGATGAAGCGCGGCGACCAGGAACGGCAGCTCTCGCTGAGCTACCGCGGCGGCCCCTTGGCCCTCGGCGTGGCCGACGACGCCGCCGGTGTCCGTGCCGGCGACCGGGCACCGAACGTGGAGTGGACCGACCCCGAGGCCGGCCCCCAGCACCTGATCGACCGGCAGCGGGGACCGCACTTCACGCTGCTCGCGATCGGCGACGAGGCGGTCGCCGGTCTCACGGACATCACCTGGCCCGACTCCGGCGCGGCGCTGCACACCGTCGCGATCCCCGACGCCGCAGCGGCCCACGTGGCACAGGCGTACGGGACCACGGCGCCCGCGCAGATCCTGATCCGCCCCGACGGCTACCTCGCCTACGCGACGACCGACGGATGGGGCGAGGCCCTCGCGGCTTTCGCCGGTGGGGCGCTGCCCGCGTAGCCGCTTCGCCATCCCCCATCAGCCCATCAGCCCATCAGCCTGAGGAGCACCCACCGGTGACCAAGCCCGCATCCGTCCAGACCCGTCAGTTCGTCGGCCGCCAGCCCGAGACCGAGGAAGCCCTGGCCGGCCTCCCGGAGATCTCCCAGGCGGCGCTGCGCCAGTTCTCCACCGAACGCACGATGGCCTACGGAGTCGACTACAGCGACGTCGTCGAGCTCCGCGGACGCGTGGTCGCCGGGGAGGACTGGCAGGAGGTGGCGCTCGACCTCGCGGCCACCTGCCTCGAGCACGCAGAGGGCGCCGCCGCGCCCACCCGCGTCCCCAACCTCCGTCGGGCCTCCGCGCTGCTGCGGATGAGCCAGATGATGAAGCTGAGCGACACCGACGACCGTCGCGCCACGTTCGCCCGCGCCGCCGACCTCTACCAGGAGGCGGCCGCGCTGGCCCGCGACCGCGAGCGGGTGACCATCCAGGCCCCCGGCGGCGTTCCAATGGCCGGCTGGTGGCTCTCGGGCGGCCCGTCCCCGCGCGGCGCGGTGATCGTGATCGGCGGCGTCGAGGGCTGGGCCATGGACTTCGAGTCCTCCGGGCTCGCGATGGCCGCCCGCGGCCTCGACGTGCTCCTGCTCGACGCACCCGGACAGGGCGAGACCCGGTTCACCCACCACCACTACCTGACCACCGACTGGCCGCGCGCGTTCGACGCCGCGGTCGACCACGTCGCCGAGCGCTGCGCCGGGCTCCCGATCGGGATCGTGGGCCACAGCATGGGCGGCGGGATCGCGATGGCCGCGACCGCACGCGACCCCCGCATCCGGGCCTGCGTCAGCAACGGCGGCCTCGTCTACCCCGGCCTCGTGCCGGCCAGTGTCGGGACCTTCTTCACCAAGATGGTCGCCTTCTGCGGCACCGAGGACCCCGAGCACTCGACGCCGGTGTGGGCGAGCGTCGACCCCACCGCGAGCGGCCCCAACGCCGGCTATCCCCTCCTGGTCGTCCACGGCGGCCAGGACCCGATGATCTCCGACGACCTCTCGAACCTGCTGCTGGACCTGGCGCCGACCGAGGCGAAGGAGATGGTCGTCTTCTCCGACGGCAACCACTGCGTCTACAACCACCTCCAGGACCGCGACATCCTCATCGGCGACTGGATGACCGCGCGACTCGCCGCGACCGGACAGGAGGCGTGAGATGCGGATCATCGACGCCCAGATCCACCTCTGGGCGGGCCCCGACGCACCCCCGCACCACACCCGGGCACCGTTCACCATCGATGACGCCCTGGCGGCGATGAACGAAGCCGGCATCGACCGCGCCGTCAACTGCCCAGCGGTGTGGGACGCCGACGCGAACGCCTACGCCGCGCTGGCCGCCACTGATCATCCGGACCGATTCGCCACGATGGCCTGGTTCCCGCTCGGCCCCGGCGGGGACCGGTCGCTGGTCGAGTCGGCGATGAGCGCGCCAGGCGCGGTCGGCCTGCGGTTCCTGCTCGTCGACCCCGCCGACGTCGCTCGCGCCGCCGACGGCGGCCTGGACTGGCTCTGGCGCGCCGCCGACGACCGCGAGCTCCCCGTGGCGCTGATGGTGCTGCCCGACGACCTTCCGGTGATCGGCACGCTCGCCGCCCGGTTCCCCCGGATGCGGCTGACCGTGGACCACCTCGGCGCGCTGCCGTGGCTCCGGCTGCCCGAGGCGATGGCCCACCTCGCCGCGCTGCTGGACCTCGCCCGACACCCCAACGTCGCCGTCAAGGCCACCGGCATCCCCGGCATGGCCACCGATCCCTTTCCGTTCCCCTCCACCCACGACACCCTGCGCCGGGTGGTCGACGCGTACGGCCCCGACCGGGTGTTCTGGGGCACCGACATCACCCGGATGCCGTGCACCTGGGCGGAGTGCGTGACTGCGTTCACCGAGCACCTCCCCTGGCTCACCGGGCGCGACCTCGAGCTCGTGATGGGCGACGCCGCCGCGGCCTGGCTCCGATGGCCCTGACCGACCCCCGGCGCAGCTCGCAGGACGGACCGACCCACGGCCGGGCGGTGCGGAACCTCGCCCTCGCGCTGCTGGCTCTCGCAGCGATCGAGACGCTCGCACTCTCCCTGCGCGCCGGCGTCGGCAGCCTGGGCGCGCTCCTCCCCGTCCTGCGCGACGACCTCGGACTCGGCCCCGCGGCCGTCGGTCTCCTGACCGCCCTGCCGACCCTCTGCTTCGCGGCGATCGGGCTCGGCGCGGGGCGGCTGATCCTGCGGTACGGCGCGCACGCCACGACGCTGCTCGTGCTCGGCACACTCGCTCTCGGCATGGTCGCTCGCGCGCTGACCGACTCGCCGACGGCGTTCATCCTCGCCACCGCTGTGGCGATGGCCGGCGCCGCCGTGGGCAACGTGGTCCTGCCGACCCTGGCCAAGCTCCACTTCCCCCACCGCGTCGTCGCGGTCAGCGCCCTGTACAGCGTCGCCATCAACCTCGGGGCCACCATCGCGGCCGCCGCCGCCGTACCGATCAGCACGCTCGCCGGATGGCGCACCGGGCTGGGCATCTGGGCCGCACTGCCCGTCTTCAGCCTGCTGCTGTGGATGCCGGTCGTCGCCCGCCGGCGCCACGGAGCACGGGCGCCGGACGCGAGCACCACCGACACCCCCGGAGCAGTTGTCGCGCGGACCCGGCTCGGCTGGGCAATGGCGCTGTGCTTCGGCGCCCAAGCAGCCCAGGCCTACGTGCAGTTCGGATGGTGGAGCACGATCATCACCGACGCCGGCGGCGACCCCGCACACGCCGGCGCCCTGCTCGCCGTCATCGCCGGCCTGAGCATCCCGATCACCCTGGCCCTACCCGCCCTCATGCGGCGCACGCACCGATCGGCCGCGCTGCCCATCGCCTTCGCCGCCCTCACCGTGCTCGGCTGGCTCGGCGTGCTCCTCGCGCCACTCACGCTGCACGGGTGGCCCTGGGCGATCCTCCTCGGCCTCGGATCGGGCGCCTTCGCCTGGACCCTGGTCATGATCGGCGTCCGCAGCCCTACGCCGGCCGATGCCGGACGGCTCTCCGCCTTCGCCCAAGGCATCGGCTACCTGCTCGCCAGCGCCGCCACCTTCGCGACCGGGCTCCTCCACGCTGCGACCGGCTCCTGGACGCCGTCGCTCCTCCTGGTCCTCGGACTCGCGGTCCTCATCGGTGCCGCCGGCACCGCGGTGGCCAGGCTGCCCGCCGTCACCAGGGGTGGGTGCAGCTGAGTCCGGCTCGCGGGACTCCGACCTACCTGCGTCGAACCGCCGCGATCCGGCACGTGCCGCAGGTCTCCTCAGTTCTCGTTCAGCCCATGACTGCGGGAGTCGAGGGCGTCCTTGTAGTGCTTCTCGACGGCGTTGATGTCGGCCTCCGCTGAGGATGGGTCGAGGACCCGCAGAACCGAGTAGCGGAACTTGGTCGCGTCGCGGAGCTTCAGGCCGACGTTTCCCCCATGACCGTTGGTGGCGTATGAGGTCCAGCGCTGTAGCAGAGTCTCGTGTCCATCGGCCTTTCCGACGTAGTGGCGTCCGTCCGAGGTGTCGGTGATCAGGTAGATCCCGATCACCGAGGACAGCGCCGTTCGCCACGCCGCATAGAGCGGTTCCCGGACGACGGCTTGGAGGCGCTCGTGGTCAATAACGAGGTGGTCGAAACCAGGGAACGGCTCGGGTTCGACATCGGCGATGTCGAGGACGGGGTAGTTCGCGACCGTTGTGCCATGGACCCACCACGCACGAGGCGAGCCCCACTGGACGACACACCGGCCCATGAGGTCGGGCAGCAGGTCGAGATCCCTCAGGCCGAAGGTCCGACGCGATTCGCTGGGCGGAGCCTCGCCCAGGTTCTCCACGATCCGCCACAGACGTGCTCGGTTTCCCTGCCCCGGCAGCAGGACCACCCAATACCGGGGCGGCTTCTTGGCGAAGCCGGTGAGGCTCTGTGTGCTGGTGTAGGCGAGGATCTCGTCGTCGGTCGAGTCGGCATGGATACCGGGGTCCCCGTCCTTGTGGATCTTCACGTAGGCGTGCCGGATCGCCATCATGTCGTTGAGCGGAATGCCCGTCTTGGCGAGGGCGTCGCCGAGGGTGAACGTCGCGATTGCAGGCAGTTTCGGGTCGGTGATCTCGACTGAACCGGCCTCGTCGCTGATAGTCATCCGGCCATCATGTACCGGCTCCTCGCTTCCAGGCGCTCGAAACGAACGACTGCCGCCGGCGTCGCGTGAGTCGCAGCTCACGCCCCACGAACGAGTGCTCTCTTGGTCCGGCGCTCTGCCTTCGACCGCGTGCAGATCACCACTACTCGCCCGAATACGCGGGCGCACTTGTGTCAGCGGCCCAGACCCTCGATGCCTCCGCCAGTGCACGTCGCGCTTCGCGCAACCGCTCACGCGGCTCGCCGACCTTGTCGAGGTTCAAGGGTGGACGGAGGCTCACCAGCACCGCTGTCTCAACATCGCCAAGCACGACGTCCGTGGGCTTCTGCCACGTCGCGAGCGTCAAGCGATCCTCCATCCACGCAGTCAGCCGCACGTCGCTCTCGGGATCGAGCGCGTAGTTGGCGCTACCGTCAGGCCGCAACCGGTTCCGCGGCACGGCCACGAGTCCAAGTCGATCCACGAGCAGCGCGGCGAGACTGCGCCGCACGGTGGATGAGCCAGTCTTTCCCGTAGAGAAATGCGTGCCGACATCCCGCCCGTTCAGGCTCTTCTCGGCCTTACCGATATACAGCGGCTGTCCGTCGAAGACCGGAGACAGACCGAGCTCAGCCCATGCCCGTTCGTCACCATAGAAGGCGTAAAGGCCCGGCGACGCCGGCACAACCCTGGCAGCATCGCCGCGGTCGTATCGGTCGCCCGCGAGATCTGCAAGTGCCCGAGCGACAGCTGACTCCAGTGACATTGAGACATCATGACCTCATCCAGCGAACCTCGGCCACGGCCGCCGGCGAGTGCGTCGATCCGCGAGTAACGCCCGGAATGTGGCGTTATGGGCACCCTGTAGTCAACTGAAGGAGTTCGAGGCGCAGCCCACTCGTCCTAAAGGCGACCGAGCAGCTCGGCCTTCTTGTCCGAGAACTCCGCGTCGGTGAGGATGCCTTGGGCGTGAAGCGACGCCAGTTTGGCGATCTGCGCGGTGACGTCCACCTCCGCGCCATCCACCATGGGCGCGGTCTGATTGCCCTTCGCCAGGACGGCCGAGGCCATACCCATGAACTTTTCGGCCGCGCCTTGACGTGCTGCCGGCTCCGGTTTCAACAGCCCTGCCGTGACGACCTTGCGATCCACCAGCATGACGGAGAAGACCATGAACTGCTTCTGGGGTAGCTCCAGGATTGACTGCTTGGCATCGGCCCAGTGGATCCGCACGATGTGCCCGGTGCTCAGCGCCGCCTCGACGCCCGCCCCCACGGACTTGCCTACCCTCCCCGGGAAAGCCACGCGCGCCGCCGCTTGACCGATGGCCGCGATGACGCTGGCCTTCGACTCAAGTTCCTCCCACTCCCGGACCGTTTCGGCGTTGATCCGGTGCCGTTTGAACGGGTTCGAACGGTGCTGGATCGTAAGGTCTCCATGCTTCGCAAACGGGGTGGCCCCACCGGAGACGATCGTGCCGGTCGAGAGGTGACCTCCAACCACCCGCCCTTGGCCCGACAGTTCCTGGAAGAGTGCCATGCAGGGACCTTAGAACACTGCCCCGACCGATCAGGCGAAGATACCGCCAGCACGTCAGCCTGCGATTCACGACGGAAAGTGGTGACACACGCGTCGATCCGCCGCGTGTGACTCGACCCCACAAACCCTGACGAGCACTGCGGTCGGGAAGGGCGGCACCAAGAGGTGACGTCGAAGGCGGGCGGAGATCAGCGCCGTCGGTGGTAGCGGTGGTCGCCGTTCGGCAGCCGGTCGGTCTCGTACGCCGGGTCGTGGGCCCGGTGGTGGTGGAACCCGCAGAGCAGGACGGCGTTGGCCAGGTCCGTGCCGCCGCCGTGGGACCACGGGACGTCGTGGTGGGCGTCGCACCAGGTGGCGGGGACGGTGCAGCCCTCCGCGCGGCAGGTGGTGTCACGCAGCCTCAGTGCCTTGCGCTGGGCTGCACTGAAGAGGCGCTGCCCGCGGCCCAGGTCCAGCACCTCCGACCTGCCGCCGAGGACCGCGGGAACGATCTTGGCGGTGCACGCCAGGCGGCGGGCGTGGGCGGCAGAGATGCGTCCGGTGCCGTCGGCGGTCCCGGAGTCGAGGAGGCCGGCGGCGCCGAGCCGCTTCTCGAGCTGGTCCAGCGGAACGGTGACCATGACGGTGGTGGCGTCGCCGCCGTGGTCCGGCAGCGTGCTGGGGTCGAGGCGGTCGAGCAGGGTGCAGAAGGCGTGCCCCAGCACCCGGTGCCGGGGCAGCCGCTCGACCTCGGGCGCGGTGGTCCGGGGCGAGGTGAGGGCGTCGAGGTAGGTCGCCAGCCTCGTCGCGGTGGCGTCGGGGAGGGTCATGGTGACCCGGGTGGCGCCGTCGCCGAGCGGCTTGATCCGCACCGACAAGGCGGCCTGGGCGTGGGTCTCCTCGGCGTGGAGGCGGCGGGCCTCCTCGTCCTCGGCGACCTCGGGGGCGACCACGTCCAGCACCCGCCGGCCCAGGACGCGCAGGTGCTGGGGCAGCATCCCGAGCCCGCCGCACTCGGCGGCGTCGCCGGTCCCGAGGGCGACCAGCCGCGCCTCCGCATCACCCCGGACCGCCGCGCCGACCCGCTCGGGCAGGGCGTCCAGCGCCTGCACCACGACCTTCGCCTGGTCCAGCGACAACCGTCCCGCGGCCATCGCGGAGCCCACGTTCGGCCAGCGCTGGTCGATCGCCCCCGCCACCCGGGCCTCGCCGCGGAGCCGGGCGACCTCCAGGTTCGTCCGGTGGGCCAGCCACCCGGCCACGTCCCGCGCGCCGTGGGCATCCGCGACATCGCCGGCGGCGGCCATCGTCCGCAGCCTCAGCTCGGCGACCTGGGCCTCCAACGCGACCAGCTCGGTGAGCACGGCTTCCTTCTCCCCCGCCCCCAGGAAGGCGGCCTGCGCATCCGCCACCCCGGCCAGCGCCGCGCGCGCGTCCGCCACGGCGCGGGTGATCCGGTGCGGGACGGGACCGGGGAGCAGGGTCATCGCAGGCCTTCGGGAGCGGTTCGGCGTACGCCGATTCTACGCGACAAGCGAACTGGTGTTCGATAACCAGAATGGGTGAGGTGGCGGCCTTGGACGAGCACCACCGCCCCCACCATTGACACCCGTGGCGCCGCGGCCGAGTGTTCGAGGATGGAGTCCTACGCCGCCGGAGACACCCACCCACCGCTGCTCGAGGAGACCATCGGCGCGAACCTCGAACGCACCGTCGCCGCCCACCCCGACCGCGAGGCGCTGGTCGAGGTCGCCTCGGGGCGCCGGTGGACCTGGGCCGAGCTCGACCGCGCGGTCGACGACCTGGCGATCGGCCTGGTCCGGGCCGGGATCGGCAAGGGCGACCGGGTCGGCATCTGGTCGCCGAACTGCGCGGAGTGGACGATCACCCAGTACGCGACGGCCAAGATCGGCGCGATCCTGGTCAACATCAACCCGGCGTACCGGACCCACGAGCTGGCCTACGCCCTCAACCAGTCGGGCACCCGCCTGCTGATCTCGGCGCCGGCGTTCAAGACCAGCGACTACCGGTCGATGGTCGAGGAGGTCATCGACGACACCCCGGTCGAGCGGGTCCTCTACCTGGGCTCGCCGGAGTGGGCCGACCACAACGTCCACGACCCCGGCGTCACGCTGCTCGACGTGCTGACCTGGACGGTGGAGGCGACCGACCCGATCAACATCCAGTACACCTCGGGCACCACCGGCTACCCGAAGGGCGCCACCCTCAGCCACCGCAACATCCTCAACAACGGCTACTTCACCACCGAGCTGATCGGGTTCACCGAGGAGGACCGGCTGTGCATCCCGGTGCCCTTCTACCACTGCTTCGGGATGGTGATGGGCAACCTCGGCTGCACCACCCACGGCGCGACGATGGTCATCCCGGCGCCGGGGTTCGACCCGGAGGTCACGCTGCGCGCGATCGCCGCCGAGCGGTGCACCGCCGTGTACGGCGTACCGACGATGTTCATCGCGATGCAGAACCACCCGACGTTCGCCGAGCACGACCTCTCCTCGCTGCGCACGGGGATCATGGCCGGCTCGATCTGCCCGGTGGAGGTGATGAAGCGCTGCGTCGACGACATGCACATGGCCGAGGTGTCGATCGCCTACGGGATGACCGAGACCTCGCCGGTGTCGTGCCAGACCCGCGTCGACGACGACCTCGAGCGCCGCACCGCGACCATCGGCCGGGTGCACCCGCACGTCGAGATCAAGGTCGTCGACCCCGTGACCGGCGCGGCCGTGGAGCGGGGCGAGGCGGGCGAGTTCTGCACCCGCGGCTACTCGGTGATGCTCGGCTACTGGAACGACCCGGAGAAGACGAGTGAGGCGATCGACGCGGACGGCTGGATGCACACGGGCGACCTGGCGGTGATGCGCGAGGACGGCTACTGCACGATCGTGGGCCGGATCAAGGACATGGTCATCCGCGGCGGCGAGAACATCTACCCGCGCGAGATCGAGGAGTTCCTCTACGGCCACCCCGACATCGAGGACGTCCAGGTGATCGGCGTGCCCGACGAGAAGTACGGCGAGGAGCTCTGCGCCTGGGTGCGGCTGCGCGCCGGGGCCGAGCCCCTGGACGCCGACGCCGTGCGCGCGTTCGCGACCGGCAAGCTGGCGCACTACAAGATCCCCCGCTACGTGATGGTGGTCGAGGACTTCCCGATGACCGTCACCGGCAAGATCCGCAAGGTGCAGATGCGCGAGGAGTCGGCGAAGGCGCTCGGGCTGGACTGATCGGGCCTGGCCGGGCTGGTCCCGGCGGCCGCACGGTCGCCGCCTACCCTGGAGGGCGTGGCAGACGGGCTGGTGGTCGGTTTCGACCTGGACATGACGCTGATCGACACCGCCCCGGGGTTCCGCGACGTGCTCGTCGCGCTGGGCGCCGAGCTGGGCGTCGACTTCCCCGTCGCGGAGATGACCGCGAGGCTGGGCCCGCCGCTGGACATGCTGCTCGAGCCGTACCTGGAGGCCGACGCGATCGCGGCGGCCGGCGACCGGTTCCGCGCCCTCTACCCCGACCACGCCATCGCCGGCACGCCCGCCTTCGGCGGCGCCCACGAGGCCCTCGCCGCGGTCCGGCGCAACGGCGGCCGGGTGCTGGTGGTGACGGGCAAGTACGGCCCCAACGCCCAGCTCCACCTCGACCACCTGGCGCTCGACCACGACCACCTCGAGGGCTGGGTGTGGGGCGTCGGCAAGGCCGACGTGCTGCGCCGCGAGGGCGCCAGCGTCTACGTCGGCGACCACGTCCACGACGTCGAGGGGGCGCTGGCCGCCGGCGTCACCAGCGTCTCCGTGCTGACCGGCGGCTGCACCCGCGCCGAGCTCGAGGCGGCCGGCACGCACGTGGTGCTGGAGAGCCTGCACGAGTTCCCGGCGTGGCTGGAGGAGTTCGTGCGGGAGGAAGCACCGGGCAGGACGGACCCGTCCGAGCGCTCGACGTGATGCCCAGGCACGTTGGTCGAGGTCAGTCGCAGCCGATCCCGTCGCCGTCCCGATCGAGGTCGTAGATGTCCGGGCCGTCGACCCGCACCGTCCCCGTGTAGGCCGGACCGTTGCCCGAACCACCCGCGCAGTCGTAGTCCGAGGCCGGAGGAAGACAGGGGGAGTATCCAGGCGTGCAGTTCTGGGGCTCGGGCTCGGGCTCGGGCGCCGGCGGCGGTTCATGCAGGTCGGAGACGACCACCTTCACCAGCGTGCCGGGGCGCACCTGCTTGCCGGCCACCGGCGACTGGCTCAGCGCCACGTTGTCGCGTCCGCTGGTGGTGCGTCGTTGCGTCACCCGTGTCGCGAACCCGGCGCGCTTCAACTGGCTGAGGGCGTTGGCCCGACCGAGCCCGACGACGTCGGGGACGCTCGGCAGCGGCGCCGCGACCCAGAGCTGGACGGAAGCGCCGGGGGCTACCTCCGATGCCTCGGCAGGCTGGATCCTCAGGATGGTGCCCGCGGGCTTCCGCGACGGCACCTTCTCTGCCACCACATCTCCCAGGCCGTCCGCTCCGAGCACCTCCTTCGCCTTCTTGAGGGTGAGGCCGGTGACCACCGGGACGGTCACGGTGGTGGGTGCGGTCGGTGTCGGCGGCGCGGAGGTCGTAGGCACCTCGGCCGGAGTCACGACAGAGTCCGCTGCGACCGGCGTGGGCTCCTCCTCGGACGGGACCGCCAGCGCCAGGCCCCACAGGGCGAGCGCCACGATCGTGACCCATGCCTTCGTCGTGGTGCTGGAGGCTGCTCGGCGCCACAGCCCGACGAGGCCGATCGGCAGGCACAGCAGCATCCCCGGGATGATGGCCCACCACCGCTGCCACCACGGCAGTGTGCGTCCACGTATCGCGGTCGGCGCCTCGAAACCCGGGGGCATCGGGCGGGACTCCCCCACCCAGGCCTGCCCGTCCCAGTACCTGGTCCGCAGGCGGTCCGTCGGGTCCGGGTACCAGCCCGCCGGGGCTCCGCGATCCTCCTGCATCAGCGTGCACGCCCTCCCAGGTCGTCGTCCGTCATCAGGTCGGTGAGGTCGATGAGATCGATCACGGCCGCGACGGCCGGCTCGGCCCGGAGATCGAGCGGCGCGAGCGCCCGCGTCACGCCCTTCCGCCGCAGCACCGTCTCGAACGAACAGTCGTTGAGCGCCGTGAGGGCGTCGATCCCCCTCCATGGCCGGGCGTCGACGGCCGACTTCCGGAAAGCCGCAGCCATCAACACCTCCGGCGGCCCATCCGGTGCGACGGCCCGCACCGCGACGATCCGCACAGCGTCGAGGAACGGCACCACCGCGAAGGCCTCCCGGGCGGTGAGCAGCACGTGTCCGCACACCAGAGACGTGTAGATGGCTGCCGCCTCGGTCTTCGACACCTTCTTGAGCGACAGGTTCCCGGCGGAGGTCGTGGTCGGCCGTCGATCGGGTACGACCTCGGGCCCAGGCACCCGCACGACGATGGACGCCTCGGCATGCTCGACCCCGACCGGCGCCGCGGGCGCCTCGTTGTCCTCGAAGGCGCGAGCCAGCGCCGCGAGCACCACATCGGGCTCGCACTCCGACAGCAGGCCCCAGGTCTCGTCGAGAGACGACTGCTCCTCGTACATCCCCTCCACGGCCGCCGCGACGGCTTCGGCGTGCTCCGACTCGGCCGCTCGGACGGCCGACGCCACAGCCGCCCGGCGCGCGGACAGGTCGAACACGGAGACGCCGGCCAGCGTCGCCTTCCGGTGGCGCCGTAGCAGGGACCAGTAGTCAACCGGGGCCGGCGGAGGGGCGAGCGGGCGCCGGCTGGGTTCGAACGTCACGTCGTTGAGGCCGGCGATCGCCTGGAGTTGAGAGGCCAGGCGCTGCGCCTCCGCCTCCTTGTCCGCGGCTGCCGCTCCCGGCGCCGCCCGGCCGGCCGGCGAAGTCGCGCGCCGTCGCGAGGACGATCCGGAGAGGGATGTGTAGTACGTGAACGGCCCGGCTCCGGTGGAGACACCCGGTCTGCCACTGCCGACGTGCAGGCGCGCCGCGCGCGGTCCGAGGCTGGTCCGCAGGCCGCGGCGCGATGCCCGCACGCTGACGCCTGGCGCGACCCTGAAGCGGAATCCCGCGCTCCCCACAAGCCGCCCCTCACGCTCGTCCGCGAGCGGCCGGCCGGCCACTCCCACGACCACTCCCACGGCCGCCTCCCGCCCACACCGTAGGCAGGCGCGGCGGCTCTGTCAGGACTTTGCAGATCGAGCCGGTACCCCCGCGCCGGTCTCCTGTCTCCTCGTTGTCTCCCCCTCGTCTCCCGATCCTCTCCAAGCGCTGCCCGGCGCCCGGCGGTTGGCTGAGGGGGTCGTCGCAGGAGCGTCGACCTGACGAAGGGGACAACCATGACCGTGGAGAGGCCGGCGCGACCGGACCGACCGACTCCCGCCGATCGGGATGCCGGCTGGCGGCACCACCGGCGCGTCGTCGAGCACCACCTGATCGACCACCACCAGGAGGGCCGGGCGACGGGTGTCCACCACCAGCCCGCGGCGCTAGCCTGGCCGGGAGCCGACTCCCGGCCGCACCGGCACCCCGCCCACGCGGCCGCGTCCGGAGGTGAGCGGCGATGAGGCGCGTCGAGACCGACTACCTGGTCGTCGGAGCCGGGATGGCAGGGATGGGGTTCGTCGACGAGCTCCTCGAGGTCTCCGACGCCGACGTCCTGATGATCGACCGCCGGCACGCGCCCGGCGGGCACTGGAACGACGCCTACCCGTTCGTGCGGCTGCACCAGCCCTCGGGCTGGTACGGCGTGGGCTCGGCCGTGCTCGGCGAGGACCGGATCGCGACGGACGGCCCGGAGGCCGGGCACTACACGCGCGTCAGCGGCGTCGAGATCCAGGCGTACTTCGCGGAGCGGATGCGCGACCGGTTCCTGCCGTCGGGGCGGGTGCGGTTCCTGCCCAAGACCGACTACCTCGGCGGCACGCCCGACGAGCGGGGCGGCGTGCACCGGATCCGGTCGCTCTTCGGCGGCGAGGAGACCGAGGTGGTGGTGCGCAAGCGGCTGGTCGACGCGACCTGGACCTCCTCGCGGGTGCCGCAGACCTTCCCGCCCCCGTTCGAGGTGGCCGACGGCGTACGGGTGGTCACGCCGACCGAGCTGACCCGACTCGGCTTCGGCGGGGAGGACACCGGCGACGGGCCGGTCGACGGGGTGACGATCGTCGGCACCGGCAAGACCGCCTTCGACACCGGCGTGTGGCTGCTGGAGCAGGGCTGCCCGCCCGAGTCGATCACCTGGATCCGGACCCGCGACGCGTGGCTCAACAACGTCCACTTCATGCAGCCCGGCAAGCTCTCGGACCTCACCGTCGAGGGGACGGTCGCCTTCCTGGAGGCGCTCGCCGCGCACGACACCCTCGACGAGGTGCTGGCCGAGGTGGAGCGCCGCGAGGTGATCCTGCGGATCGACCCCGACGTGGAGCCGACCATCTTCCGCGGGCCGACGATCAGCACCTACGAGGTCGACCAGCTGCGTCGCATCGACGACGTCGTCCGCCTCGGCCGGGTGCTGCGGATCGAGCCGGACCGGATCGTGCTGGAGCGCGGGGAGGTCCCGACCACCCCCGGCCAGGTGCACGTCCACTGCGCGGCGCCGGGCCTGCCGGAGCGCCCTCCGGTGCCGATCTTCGCCGACGGCCGGATCACCGTGCAGTACCTGACCCGGGCGAGCATGCCGCTCAGCAGCGGCGCGATCGCGCGCACGGAGGCCCTCGACCTCACCGACGAGGAGCGCAACGCGCTCTGCCCGGCGAACTTCATGGACCAGACCCCCCTCGGGTACCTCCAGATGCTGCTGCGCGGGCTGGCCACCGAGGGCACCTGGCGCGGGCACCCCGGCCTCAAGGACTGGTTCGCCACGACCCGGGTCAACGCCACCCGGTCACGGCCCGACGAGGACCGCGACCCGGCGCGGCAGGCGCTCTACGGGCGGCTGCTGGAGGCGATCGAGCCGGCGTACGCGACCCTGGAGCGGCTCACGCCGGCTCCGTGAGGCGCCCCTCGACCACCCGGAACAGCTCGTCGAGGCGGTGCCGCTCCTCGGGGTCGAAGTCCTGCGCGGCCGCGGTCGCGCGCAGGCGCCGCAGCTGGTCGTGGACCACGGGGCGGTCGTCCTCCGCGGCCCGGTGGCCCAGGCTCAGCAGCACCTGCCCGATCGCCGCGAGCAGCTGGGGGTCGGCGGCGCCGTACCGCCGCGGCTGCTCGATGCCGAGCTCGACGTAGCCGGCGAGGTCCGGCTGCAGCAGGGCGACCCGGGCGCGGTCCTCGTCGTCGCGGAGCACCGCGGGCCCGAGCTCGCGGTCGGTGAGCTCGCAGAGCAGCGCGGAGACGTGGCCCAGCGCGTGGACCGCCGTCGTCGGGTCGTTGATGCCCGGGGAGAGCGCCTTGTTCGCGACGTCGGCGAGCTGGCGCAGGCCGTAGCCGACGTCCTGGGCGGCGGTGCGCTCCGGGCCGGTGTGCAGGCACCCCGCGACGCGGTCGGCGATCCGCGCGGCGTCCTCGTCGCCGAACGCGCCCCCGCGCGCCGGCCACACCCGGCCGAGCGGCGTGCCCACCACCAGGAAGCTGCCCGGGTGCACGTCGAGCGCGACCTGCGCGTCCTCCTCGACGGCGACCCCGAGCAGCGACTCGCGGTCGACCCGGGTCAGGAAGCCGCCCTCGCGGACGAGGAGGGGCCGCACCTCCCCCACCGGGGCCGCGAAGGGCTGCAGCGGTGCGGCGTCGGGGTCCCGCTCGGGCAGCGCCGCGCGCAGCGTCGCGGAGGCGTCGCGGTGCACGTTGGCCAGCATGGTCTCGACCCGCAGCTCGCGGACCAGGTGCGCCAGGAACAGCACCAGCGTCAGCACGCTGGCCAGCGCCAGGACGAACGCGACCGACACCGCGAGATGGGGCACCACCCCCTGCCCGCCGTCGTCGATGCGGACCGCGCGCATCACGGTGAGCGCGTAGGTGAACGTGCCGAGGAAGGTCGCGAGCGTCGCCTGCACGACCTGGTCGCGGACGAAGGTCCGGAGCAGGCGCGGCGAGAACTGGCTGCTGGCCAGCTGCAGCGCCACCACCGTCAACGAGAAGGTCAGGGCGGTGACCGAGACCAGGGACGACGCGATCACGCCGAGCAGGGAGAGCGCCGCGTCCGCGTCGCCACCGAACAGCCAGCCGCCGGTCGTGCCGCCGATCTCGGGGTCGAGCGCGGCGTCGACCTCGGGCAGCCCGAAGCCGAGCGCGGCGGCGGCGACCACCGCGATGGTGGGCACGGGCCAGAGCCGGGCCTGGACGGCGTCGCGGGTCGTGGCCAACCAGGTGCTCATGGGCACACCCAACCAGAGCGCTCCCCGGACGGGTCTCAGGCGCCCCCGTAGCGGTCGACGTAGGAGAGCACGCGCCCGAGCATCGCGCTGACGGCGGTCAGGTCGGCGGCGCCCGGGGCAGGCTCGTCCGCCAGCGCGTACGACGCGGGTGCCGCCTCGGCCGCACCGGCGGCGCGGGCGATGCCGGCACAGGCGCGCGCGGCATCGCGCACGGCCACCGGGTCGATGGTCAGGATCGACTCGAAGACCCGCTCCCGGTCCGGGACCCGCTGCTGCCCGGGCAGCTCCCACGCGCTCAGCGCGGCCGGCAGGTCCACGGAGTCGCAGACCACGGCCCACTCCCGGACCAGCGGCTCGTCCGGCGGCAACGGCACCAGCACCGGCCCGCGGGGACCGTGGTCGCCCGTGGTCGGCCGGTCGAGGTCGGAGAACTCGGCGAACGCGAAGGCCGCCTGCGAGACCAGGGCGAGCTCGCGCCAGCGCTCGTGCGCGGCCTCGTAGTAGCGCTCCTGCTGGAACGCGCCGAAGAGCAGCGCCCGCTCGGCCTTGGCGCAGAACTCGTCCTCGATCGCCCAGGAGAGCGCGAGCAGCGTCCCCTTGCGGAGCCGTTGGACGGGGACGTGCGGGTGGCGGCGCCGCAGCTCGGCGTAGACCGACGGCACCCCCGGCGCGTCCTCCGCGAGCGCGTCCGCGATCGCCACGTCCAGCCGCACGCCGGCGTCGCGGCGGCGTACCACCCGGTCCACGGCGGCGACGTCGGCCTCGAGGTAGCGGCGGTGGCCGCTGTCCAGGCGCTGCGGCCGCGGGAACCCGTGCCGCTGCTCCCAGACCCGCAGGGTGGCCGGGCTGACCCCGGTGCGCTCGGCGAGCGCACCGATCGTCAGCAGCTCGTCGCCCTCGACCCCTTGCAAAAATGTCGACTCCGTGTTCATGCTTGAAAGCATATTCCTAGACAGAGTGTTTAGGAATACCCACCAAGGAGGCAGTCATGGCGATCAGCACGCAGTCCGTGGACGGCAGCGCGGGAGAGGTGGTGGACTGGACGGACCTCGGGCAGCGGATGTGGTCCTTCCTCACCGGCCGCGAGGCGGCGATCCACTACCAGTTCGCCGACATGGCGATCGAGGTGCCGCGCGACACCGGGGCCAACGCACCGCGCGCCACCTGGAAGCTCAACGGCACCCTGACCGTGACCACGACCGACGCCGGCGCCCCGGTGCCGCCGAACGCCGGCTGAGGCGATCATGGACCTCGAGGTCTCGGCCGACCTCCGCTTCGACCTCGACGTCGAGGGCGGGCCGGCCGTCCACGGTCGGCTGACCGGCGAGGCCAGCCGACTGGTCCTGGAGATCGACCGCCCCGGCGCGCTGGCCGGCGGGCGCGACGCCCCCGCGGTACGCGCGCTCGCCGAGGGCCTGGCCGCGCAGGGGGTGGCGATCCGTGTGGTCAGCGGGGGCCGGCACCTGGTCTCGATCGGCGCGGTCTCAGCGCCCTGGTGGCAGCGCCGGGTGACCGGCTCGCGGCGGATCCGGATCGGCAGCCTGCGCGGCGCGCTCACGTCCGCGCGGGCGCGGACGCGCGAGACGCAGCCCGCCCTCCCGGACGCCGCGCTCGCTCCCCCGGCCACCCTGTGGCCGCCGGCGCCGACGTTCCAGCGCCGGCCCCGGCGCCGCGTCACCACCACCCACGACCCCGCCGGCGGCGGCGGCCCGCGCCTGGTCCCGGCGGTCGAGACGGTCCTCCCCGGTGCCCGCCAGCCGGTCTTCTGGCTGGCCGACCGGGTCACGATCGGCTCCGGCGAGGGCGCCGACATCCGCCTGCCCGGGCTCGAGGAGGTGCACGCGGTGATCGAGCACGACGGGCGCGACGAGTACGTCGTCACCGCGGTCGCCGGCGTCACCCGGGTGCACGGCGCCCCGGTCGAGCGGGCCCTGCTGCGCACCGGCGCCCGGCTCGAGGTGGGCGACCACCGGCTCGTCTACTACCGGGAGGAGTACGCCGACCACGGCCGCCCCTACGGCGGGCGCCTCGGCGGGGAGGCCGGGTACCAGCGGCCGCAGCCGCCCCGCGAGGCCAGGTGACCCCGCCACTCGACGCATGCCCCGGAGCGCGAGTCGGCAGAAGCTGACGCCGCGCCGCCGAGTCGGCAGAAAGTTTCTGCCGACTCGCGCCGAACGGGTGACAGCTTGTGCCGACTCGGGCCTATCCCGAGGCGGGCGGCGAGTAGCGCCGCGCCACCCAGGCGTTGACCCGGCCGGCCAGCGCCTCCAGGGTCGGCGCGGCCACCGACGAGCCGTCCCAGGCGACGACCAGGCGGATGGCCAGCCGGCGGCCGCCGACGTCGATGCCCAGCGGCACCAGGTCGAACCGGGCGTCGTCGGAGACCACGGCGACGCCGCGGCCCGACGCCGCCAGCGCCTGGGCGATGGTGCCGTTGGCGGCCTCCACCAGGGTCGAGTACGACGTCCCGGCGGCCGCCACCGCGCGCTCCAGCGACTCGCGGGACGTGAAGGCGGGCGGCAGCCCGATCAGCGGCCGCTCCAGCAGCTCCTCCAGCCGCACGGAGCGCCGCCCGACCCAGGGATCGTCCGCGGGCACGTAGGCCCACACCGGGAACGTGGCCAGCGTCCGGGAGACCAGCGGCGGCTGGGGCCGCTGCATGCCGATCGCGAGGTCGGCGCCGGCGCGCAGCATCGCCTCCACCGTTGGCCCGTCCGCCACCCGTACGTCGACGACCGGGTCCTCGGGGGACATGGTGGCCACGAACGGCGAGACGATGTCGGTCAGCGTCGCGGTCGGTGCGGCGATGGTGACCCGCTCGACCCGGCCGCGCGCGTGCAGGTGCGCGGCGCGCTCGAGGGCGTCCGCGGAGGCGAGCAGCTCCCGCGCGGCGGGGAGCAGCGCGAGCCCGGTGCGGTTGAGCGCCAGGCGCCCCGGGCCGCGGTCGAAGAGCTGCACGCCGAGGTCGTGCTCGAGCTGGCGCAGCTGGCGGGAGAGGGCCGGCTGGGCGACGTGGACCCGCGCCGCGGCGGCGCTCACGCTCCCCTCCTCCGCGGTGGCCACGAAGTACTCGACGTGCCGCAGCTGCATCATGCCCTCCAGGCATAGGAATCGGACCTTTTGAGTCTTGGACAGCATAAGCCGGGCGGGTGAGACTTCTGCTATGAGCAGCACCACCCTTGAGCAGCGCACCGCCGTCGAGCAGCGACGGATCGTCAACGAGATCCCCGGCCCGCGCTCGCGCGAGCTGATGGCCCGCAAGCAGGGCGCCGTCGCCGCCGGCGTGGGCACCACCATGCCGGTCTTCGCGGTGGCCGCCGACGGCGGCATCGTCGTGGACGTCGACGGCAACCAGCTGATCGACCTCGGCTCCGGCATCGCCGTGACCACCGTCGGCGCCAGCGCGCCGCGCGTGGTCGCCGCGGTCCAGGAGCAGGTCGCGGCCTTCACCCACACCTGCTTCATGGTGACGCCCTACGAGGCCTACGTCGGCGTCGCCGAGGCGCTCAACCGCCTCACCCCCGGCGACCACGACAAGCGCACCGCGCTGTTCAACTCCGGCGCCGAGGCCGTCGAGAACGCCGTCAAGATCGCCCGGTCCTACACCGGCCGCCAGTCGGTCGTGGTCTTCGACCACGCCTACCACGGCCGCACCAACCTCACGATGGCGATGACCGCCAAGTCGATGCCGTACAAGCACGGCTTCGGCCCGTTCGCCTCCGAGGTCTACCGCGCTCCGCTCTCCTACCCCTTCCGCGACTCAGGCGTCGACGGCGCCGCCGCCGCGGCCCGGGCCATCGACGTGATCGAGAAGCAGGTCGGCGCCACCAACCTGGCCGCCGTCGTGATCGAGCCGATCCAGGGCGAGGGCGGCTTCATCGAGCCGGCCGAGGGCTTCCTCCCGGCGCTCGCCGCCTGGTGCCGCGAGAACGGCGTCGTCTTCGTCGCCGACGAGGTGCAGACCGGCTTCGCCCGCACCGGCGACATGTTCGCCTGCGACCGCGAGGGCGTCGTCCCCGACGTCATCGTCACCGCCAAGGGCATCGCCGGCGGCCTGCCGCTGTCCGCGGTGACCGGCCGCGCCGAGATCATGGACGCCCCGCACGCGGGCGGCCTCGGCGGCACCTACGGCGGCAACCCGCTGGCCTGCGCCGCCGCGCTGGCCGCGATCGAGACCATCGAGGCCGACGGCCTGGTCGCCCGCGCCCGCGAGATCGAGGACCTGATGCTGGGCCGCCTGCGCGCCCTGCAGGCCGCCGACGCCCGCGTCGGCGACGTCCGCGGCCGGGGCGCGATGATCGCCGTCGAGCTGGTGAAGGCCGGCACCACCGAGCCCGACGCGGCGCTGACCAACGCCGTCGCCGCGGCCGGCCGCGCGCAGGGCCTGATCGTGCTCACCTGCGGCACCTACGGCAACGTGCTCCGCTTCCTGCCGCCGCTGACGATCACCGGCGAGCTCCTCACCGAGGCCCTCGACCTCCTCGACGGCATCTTCGCGAGCACGAGGTGACGGCCGTCGCCCAGCCCGCGGTCGCCACCCGCGGGCCGCTCGACGACGCCCACGAGCAGCTCGCCGACGCCTGCCGCGTCCTCGGGTACGACGAGGGCACGATGAAGATGCTGGCCGCGCCCCGCCGCGAGGTCACCGTCTCCATCCCGCTGCGCCGCGACAACGGCGACATCGAGGTGCTGACCGGCCACCGGGTGCAGCACAACCTGTCCCGCGGCCCCGCCAAGGGCGGCCTGCGGTTCAGCCCGCACGTGGACCTCGACGAGGTGCGCGCGCTGGCGATGTGGATGTCGTGGAAGTGCGCCCTGATGGACCTGCCCTACGGCGGCGCCAAGGGCGGCGTGACCATCGACCCGGCGGGGTACTCCGAGGCCGAGCTCGAGCGCGTCACCCGCCGCTACACCTCCGAGATCCTCCCGGTCATCGGCCCCAACAAGGACATCCCGGCCCCCGACATCGGGACCGACGAGCGGACCATGGCCTGGATGATGGACACCGTCTCGGTGGCCAGCGGCTACACCGTGCTCGGCACGGTGACCGGCAAGCCCGTCAGCCTCGGCGGCTCGCTCGGCCGGGCCAGCGCCACCTCGCTGGGCGTCGCCCAGATCGCGTTCGCGGCGCTGAACCACCTCGGCATGGCGTACGACGCGACCACGGCCGCCGTCCAGGGCTTCGGCAAGGTGGGACGCGGCGCCGCCCGCTTCCTGCACCTGGCCGGGATCCGGGTGCTGGCCGTCAGCGACGCGTTCGGCGGGGTGTGGAACCCGGCCGGCCTGGACATCCCCGCGCTCGAGGCCCACGTGGACGGGACCGGCAGCGTGGTCGGGTTCACCGGCGCGCAGCCGATCGACAACGCGGCTCTGCTGACCGCCGAGGTCGACCTGCTGGTGCCGGCGGCCGTCGAGGGCGTGCTGCACGAGGGCAACGCCGGCGACGTCCGGGCGCGCCTGATCGTGGAGGGCGCCAACGGCCCGACCACGACCGCGGCGGACGCGATCCTCGCCGAGCGCGGCGTGCTCGTGGTCCCCGACATCCTGGCCAACGCCGGCGGTGTGGTCGTCTCCTACTTCGAGTGGGTGCAGGCCAACCAGGCGTACTGGTGGAGCGAGGCCGAGGTCGAGGCCCGGCTCGCCGACCGGATGACCAGCGCCTGGCACCAGGTGCTCGCCGAGGCGGAGGCGCTGGAGCTGTCGCTCCGTGCCGCCGCCACCTGCCTCGCGGTGCGCCGCGTCGCCGAGGCCCACCGACAGAGAGGGCTCTACCCGTGAGCGACACCCCCACCCCGACCGACATGTTCGACGTGCTCGACCCCGCCTCCCTCGAGGTCGTCGCCCAGGTCCCCGACCACGGCGTCGACGAGGCCCGGGCCGCGGTCGACCGCGCCAGCGCGGCGTTCGAGGAGTGGTCGCGGACCTCCCCGCGGCACCGCTCCGACGTGCTCCGCCGCGCGCACGAGTACATGCTGCGCGACAAGGACGAGCTGGCCGCGCTGATCGCCCGCGAGAACGGCAAGTCGCTGGCCGACGCGGCCGGCGAGGTCGTCTACGCCGCGGAGTTCTTCCGCTGGTTCTCCGAGGAGGCCGTCCGCCCCGGCGGCGAGTACGGCGAGGCGCCGGCCGGCGGCACGCGGACCCTGGTCTCGCACCGCCCGGTGGGCGTGGCCGCCCTGGTGACGCCGTGGAACTTCCCGGCCGCGATGGCGACCCGCAAGATCGGCCCGGCCCTGGCCGCCGGCTGCACCGCGGTGCTCAAGCCGGCCGCGGAGACCCCGCTGACCGCGCTCGCGGTGGCCCGGATCCTGGTCGAGGCCGGCGTGCCCGAGGGTGCGGTCGAGGTGGTCACCACCACCGACGCGCCCGGCGTGGTCACCGCCTGGCTGACCGACGACCGCGTCCGCAAGGTGTCGTTCACCGGCTCCACCGGCGTCGGCCGCGCGCTGCTGCACCAGGCCGCCGACCGGGTGCTCAACGCCTCGATGGAGCTGGGCGGCAACGCCCCGGTCGTGATCACCGAGGACGCCGACCTCGACGAGGCCGTCGCCGGCACGATGATCGCGAAGTTCCGCGGCGGCGGGCAGGCCTGCACCGCGGCCAACCGGATCTACGTGCACCAGTCCGTCGCGTTCGACTTCGTGGCCAAGCTCGGCGCCGAGGTCGAGAAGCTCGTCGTCGGCCCGGCCGCCGACGGCGCGGCCATCGGCCCGCTGATCAGCGCCGCCGCGGTGGAGCGGGTCAGCCGCGTGGTCGAGCAGGCGGTCGCCGAGGGCGCCCGCATCTCGCACCAGGCCGCGCTCCCCGACGCCGAGGGCTACTTCTTCCCGCCGACGGTGCTGGCCGACGTCGCGCCCGACGCCAGCATCCTCAAGGACGAGATCTTCGGCCCCGTCGCGCCGATCGTGGTGTGGTCCGACGAGGACGAGCTCGTCCGGCTGGCCAACGACACCGAGTACGGGCTGGCGGCGTACGTCTTCGCCGGCGAGCTCGGCCGCGCGATCCGGCTCAGCGAGCGGATCGACGCCGGCATGATCGGCGTCAACCGCGGCCTGGTCTCCGACCCGTCCGCGCCGTTCGGCGGCGTGAAGCAGAGCGGCCTGGGCCGCGAGGGCGCCCGCGAGGGCCTGCGCGAGTTCCAGGAGACGCAGTACCTGAGCGTCGACTGGCCGGCCTGACCCCCGGCACCACCCCGGACGCACCCACGTCAGTCACCCCGGGTGCCGCGAGGCCCGGGCAGGCATCCCGCCTGCCCGGGCCTCGTCGCACCTCCACACCCTTGCCGCCGGGCCGCCGGTGCACTAGTAGTGGAGGGACGGCACCGCGGTGCCGGACGAGGGAGGCGAGCCCATGGCAGAGCAGACCCCGACCGCCGACAGCGACGACGCCGTCCGCGGGTCCTTCGCCTCGCGCCGGGTGTTCATCCTGGCCGCCATCGGCTCGGCCGTCGGCCTGGGCAACATCTGGCGGTTCCCCTACGTCGCCTACGAGAACGGCGGCGGGGCGTTCGTCATCCCCTACCTGGTCGCGCTGCTGACCGCGGGCCTGCCGTTCCTGCTGATGGACTACGGCATCGGTCACCGCTACCGCGGCTCCGCCCCGCTG
Organism: Nocardioides sp. YIM 152588; assembly: GCF_040191335.1. NCBI lineage: Bacteria > Bacillati > Actinomycetota > Actinomycetes > Propionibacteriales > Nocardioidaceae > Nocardioides > Nocardioides sp. YIM 152588. Next base: position 28,140 of record NZ_JBEGDJ010000005.1, read on the forward strand.
TCGTTCCGCCGGATGCACCGCGGCGGCGAGGTGCTCGGCTGGTGGCAGGTCGGGATCTGCGCGGTGATCGCGGTCTACTACGCGGTGATCATCGCCTGGGCGGTGCGCTACACGTTCTTCAGCATCGACCACACCTGGGGCGACGACCCGGCCGGGTTCTTCTTCGGCGACTTCCTCCACGTGGCCGAGAGCCCGAGCATCGGCCTGGACTTCGTGGCCGGGGTCTTCTGGCCGCTGCTGCTGGTCTGGATCGCGGTGATCGCGATCATGGTCGCCGGCGTCCAGCGCGGCATCGGCGCGATCGCGGTGATCTTCATCCCGGTGCTGGTGATCGCGTTCGTGGTGCTGGTGGTGCGGGCGCTCTTCCTGCCCGGCGCCGGCGAGGGGCTCGACGCCCTCTTCGCCCCCGACTGGGGCGCCCTGGGCGACACCTCGGTGTGGGCCGCCGCCTTCGGGCAGATCTTCTTCTCGCTCTCCGTCGGCTTCGGCATCATGATCACCTACGCCTCCTACGTCGGCCGGCGCACCGACATGACCGGCTCCGGCCTGGTGGTGGGCTTCTCCAACTCGGCCTTCGAGCTGCTCGCCGGGATCGGCGTCTTCGCCGCCCTCGGCTTCCTGGCGCAGGCCAACGGGGTGGCGGTCGACGAGGTCGCCAGCGACGGCCTCGGGCTGGCGTTCATCGCGTTCCCCACGATCATCTCCGAGGCGCCGGCGGGCGCCCTGATCGGCGTTCTCTTCTTCGGCTGCCTCGTGCTGGCCGGGGTGACGTCGCTGGTCAGCGTCATCGAGGTGGTGATCTCCGCGGTGCGCGACAAGCTCGCGCTGACCCGGGCGGCGGCCTCGCTGCTCGTCGGCCTCCCCACCGCCGCGGTCAGCGTGATCTTCTTCGCCACCACCACCGGCGTACCGGTCCTGGACACCGCCGACTACTTCATCAACCGGTTCGGCATCCTGCTGGTGGCGGTCTGCAGCATGCTCGCGGTGGCCTGGTGGTTCCGCGACCTCCACACGATCCGGCTCCACCTCAACGAGTTCGGCTCGTTCCCCCTCGGCAACTGGTGGTCCGCGCTGGTCGCGTTCATCACCCCGGTGGTGCTGGTCTACGTCCTCGTCCAGGAGCTGATCGACGCCCTCGACGAGCCGTACGGCGGCTACCCCGACTGGCTGCTCGGCTGGTTCGGCTGGGGCTCGGCGATCGGCGTCGTCCTCGTCGCCGTCGTCATCTCGCTCCTGCCCTGGAGCGGGCGGACCAGCCTCGACGTACCGGAGGAGGTGCACCGATGAGCGGGACCGCGGTGGCGATGATGATCGTGGCGATGCTGGTGATCTGGGGCGGCCTGGCCCTGGCGATCATCAACGTGATGCGTGCCGACCGGCAGGAGCCGCGGCGCACGATGCGCGACCTGTGACCGCCACGGGCGCGACCGGACCCGCCGAGGTGGTGCGGGCCTTCTACGCCGCCATCGAGGCGGGCCGCCACGGCGAGGACCTCGCCGGGTTCCTGGCCCCGGACGCCCGCACCGTGGAGCGTCCGAACGCGCTGGTCCCCGGCGGGCGGGTGAGCGGCCGCGCGGAGATGCTGGCCGCCTCCACGGCGGGCGCCGGCCTGCTGGCCGGACAGCGGTACGACGTGGCGTCGGTCGTCGAGTCCGGCGACCTCGTGGTCACCCGCCTCCGGTGGACGGGGGTCGTGGCCCGCAGCGTCGGCCCGTTCGCCGAGGGCCAGACCCTCACCGCCCAGATCGCCCAGTTCGTACGCGTCACCGGCGGGCTGATCAGCGAGATCGAGACCTACGACTGCTACGAGCCGTTCGACGGCGGGTGACCACCGCGGCGGCGTGCAAGGATGGCGGCATGGCCGCCCGACCGCGCGACATCCCGGATCTCTACCTCGCCCCGGTCGCCCTCGATCTGGACGAGCGACTGGCTCAGTTCGAAGGTCGGACCGACGACGAGATCAGCCACGACCTGGTGCTCGCCACCAACCGCGAGCCGCGGGGCACCGGCGAGCGCGCCGAGCTCGCGCTCGAGGCGGTGACGCACCTGGTCGACACCCACGGCTGGGAGGTCGGCTGGTGCCCGCGGGGCCTCAGGATGAGCCACGACGAGAACGAGCTGGTGCTCGGCGTGCCCGAGAGCCTGCGGCGCTACCTCGCCGACCCGGCCGCCGACGCGGGGCGCTAGGGCAGCGGCCGGATGCACGGCGAGACGGCCACCGCGCGCGCGACGGGAGCCTGGTACCTGGGGCTCGCCGTCACCGGCATGCTCGGCTTCCTGCTGGTGCGCCCGGAGATCTGGATCGACGGTGACCCCGCGGCCACGCTGGACCACCTCCAGGAACGGGAGTCCCTCGCGCGCCTGGGCGTCGCGCTCGAGATGGGCATCGTGCTCACCCAGGCGATGGCGGCGGTCTGGTTCTACAAGCTCTACCGCAACGTGAACCAGGTCGCGGGCGTGGCCGTCGCTGCGTTCGGGCTGGTCAACGCGGTGGCGATCATGGCCAGCGCCGTCTTCATGGCGACCGCCCTCGCCGTCGCCGCCGACCCCTCGCTGGCACCGGCGGGCGACGCCGCGGCGACCGTCGGGCTTCTCCATCGACTGAGCACGGACAGCTGGGGCGTCGGCGCGCTCTTCTTCGGTCTCTGGCTCATCCCGATGGGCTGGGGCGCGATCACCAGCGGCCGCTTCCCGGTCGTGCTCGGCTGGATCCTGGTGGCCGGCGGCCTCGGCTACGTGCTCAGCGCCTTCGCGGGCTACGGCCTCGCGGATGCCCCGGGCTGGCTGGTGGACGTCCTCGCGTTCCCCGCGACGATCGGCGAGTTCTGGATCCTCGGCTACCTCCTGGTCCGCGGCATCCGGCCTCAGGCCGGCGCGACGCCGGCGCGCGGCGGCATCAGCGGGTGACGCCGGTCCGCGACCACCTACGACGGGTCGTCGTCGGCGGACGGCACCGGGAACCGGGAGACGATGAGCGCGACGAAGACCACCAGGTAGACCTGCCCCACCAGCGCCTCGGAGACGAGCAGGAGCCGGCCGAGGTCGGTGGTCGCGGTGAAGTCGCCGTAGCCCAGCGTCGTGATGGTCTCCAGGCTCACGTAGGTGTAGACCGTCGTCGGCACCTCCTCCCCGAAGAGGTGCCCGGGCGTGACCGCGTCGAGCGCCTGGAGGATCAGCGAGTAGGCGACGGCGATCTGCACGTACGCCGCGACGGCACCCAGGATCGTCGCGACCGTCACGCGGCGGTGCTGCAGGACGCGGCGCGCGACGGCGATCGGGACGAGGGCGGCCGTGACCAGCCACAGGAACCCGACGTTCGTGGCCGGGTCGACGTCGGGAGAGACGTACGTGATCGCCACCAGCCCCGCGTTGCTGACCAGCGAGACGAGCACGACGACATCGGCGACGCGGCACCACCGCTTCCGCACCCCGCCGGCACGGACCGCCAGCACCAGCGCGAGCCCGCTGATGGACCACGAGACCAGCGCCCCGAGTGCGTGGTCCCGGACGTCGATCAACCCCTGGGCGCAGACCGTCGCCAGCACCACGATCAGGACCGCGCCGAAGCGGTCGAGGTAGCGGTACTCGGGCGGGGCTGCGGCGGTGGGCACGGTGCTCTCCTCGGACGGTGGACCGGTCGGCGGCCGGGCCCACGAGCGTGCCGCGGGCGCCACCACCCTAGGGCGACCTCCCCGCGAGGAGCTCGAAGAACCGGCGGCTCGCCTCGTCGGCCGGGTGGACCAGCTCGATGCGCAGCTCGTCGAGGGTGATGTCCGTCGGCGCGCCGAACTGCGCGACGACCGAGATCGTGCGGACCAGGTCGTCGCCGACCCGGAAGACCGGGCAGAGCACCCGGGGCGAGACGTCGCGGGTGGGTCGCGGCAGGTCGCCGGCCGCGTCCAGCGCGAGGTCGGCGAGCGCCGCCAGCTGCTCGTCGTGCGGGAACCGCGCCACCTCCGCCCGCAGCCGGGCGATCCCGACCCACGCGATGTCCGCCCAGTTGTCGATGAGCTCGCGCCACGCGCCGGCGTAGGTCAGGCGGACCACGTTGCGCTCGTCGGTGCCCTCGAGGAACCGCGCCGCGGCACGGTTGGTCCGGACGATGTCCCAGTGACCGTCGACGGCGTACGCCGGGAACGGCTCGTGGCTCTCCAGCATCCGGTCCACGACGTACCGGAACGCGGCCATCTCCTCGGAGTCGAGCGCGGACTCGGGGAAGGCGGGCGCGAGCCCCGCGGCCGCGAAGAGCTGGTTCCGCTCCCGCAGCGACAGGTCGAGCGCCTCGGCGAGCCGGCCGACCATCCCGCGGCTGGGCCGGGAGCGGCCGGTCTCCAGGAACGAGACGTGGCGCGACGTGGTCTCGGTGGCCACCGAGAGGGCGAGCTGGCTCAGGCCGCGCGTGGTCCGCCAGCGACGCAGGGCCGCCCCGAAGGGGGTCGTCTGCGGGGTCGCCCGCGGAGCCGGGGCGGGCGCCCGGCGTCGGTCGATCCCGTCGACGCTCACCCGTCCATCGTGGCGCACGGTGCGGGGCCGGACCATTCCCTCCGCGGGAATCGACCCGCGGCGGCGCCGGGCGCTTCAGTGGCGACCGGGCCGGGCAGCCGCCACGGCCGAGCCGGAGAACGGAGCAGCCCGATGTCCACCACCACGCGCACCACCACGAGCACCACCGTCCAGGCCGCCGGGCGGCGGACCCGGTTGGACCGCCTGGTCGCCGTCAACGCCGCCTTCTCCGGCGCGACCGGCGCGACGCTCGCCGCGGGCGGCAGCTGGTGGGCCGACCAGCTGGGCGGTCCCGCGCCCGTCGTGGTCACCGCGGTGGGCCTCGGACTGGTCGGGTACGCACTGCTCCTGGCGTGGGCGTCGGGCCGCGGCCTCACCGCCGAGGCCGGACGGGCGATCGCGGCGCTGGACGCCGCCTGGGTCGCGGGCACGGCCGTGCTGCTCGGGATCGCCGGCACGTCGTTCACCGGTCCAGGGCTGGCGGCCACGGTCGCGACCGGCGGGGTCGTCGGTCTCCTCGGCGTGCTCCAGTGGCGGGCGGCCGGGCGGCGGTGACGGCCGCCCTCACTCCTGGAGCGACAGCACGTTCCCGTCGGGGTCGGCGAACCAGGCGATCCGGGTGCCGCCCGGCGCCGTCCAGATGCCCCGCTCGTCCTGCCCCAGCCCGTCGTACCGCCGGAGCTCGACGCCGGCCGCCACGAGCCGGTCGACGGCGTCCTCGATGCCCTCGACCTCCCAGCCGTGCACGGTGTACGGCGCCGGGGCGACCTCACCGGCGTGGGTGATCCGCAGCTGCGACGTGGCGGTGCGGTGCACCAGGGCGAACGGGCGCGCGTCCTCCAGGGTCAGGCCGAGCACGCCCCCGTAGAACCGCTCGGCCGCGTCCAGGTCGCTCACCCCGAGGAATCCGACCTGTCGGCTCTCGTCGAGCATCCGCGCCTCCCCATCGCCGTCGCGTACCCGCCCCACGATGCCGGGCCGGGCACTGTCGGTCCACCCACCGACACTGGGGAGATGGCGCACGACACCGACCACCGGGGCGGCGGGGAGACCGTCGCGTTCCGCCTGTGGCCGCCCGTCGCGGTCGGCGCGCCGCTGCTCGCCGGCTGGCTGGCCACGCTGGCGTGGGGCGACCCGGTCGCGCTCGGTCCTTGGCGGCTCCCGCTCGGCTGGGCGTTGCTGGCGGCGTTCGCGGGGTGGAACGGCTGGTCGCTGTGGCTGTTCCGGCGCCACCGGACCGGGCTGCTGCCGGGTCAGCGGACCAGCGCGATGATCGAGGAGGGGCCCTACCGGCTCTCCCGCAACCCGTTGTACGTCGGCATGCTCGCCCTCTACCTCGCCCTGGCCCTGCTCGCCCCCACGCTGTGGGGCCTGGCGCTGTTCCCGGCCGCGGTGGCGCTGGTCCGCTGGGGCGCGATCGGGCCCGAGGAGAGGTTCCTGCGGGAGCGGTTCGGGGCGCCGTACGAGGCCTACGCAGACCGGGTGCGCCGCTGGCTGTGACCCGGCCCACCCCGGGAACCCGTTTGTTCACCGGGCATTTCGATACGAGTGCGGCGGTCTCGTAAATATCCTTCACCGGGGTTCACTTTCCTTCTCGTCGTCATCCCGACGACCAGAAGGAACCTCTGTTGATGTCCCCGCTCCGCCGCTCGCTCGCTGCCGCCGCCGTGCTCGCGATCGCCGCCTCCGCCGCCTCCGCCTGCTCCTCCTCCGAGGCCGCGGAGGACGACGGCACCATCGTCTTCGCCTCCACGCCGCTGAGCGACGACCCGACCGTCGAGAACCCCGTCGACGCCTTCGTCGACCTGCTCGGCGAGGCGACCGGCCGCGAGGTCGAGGTCATCGACGTGCCCGACTACCTGAGCGTCGTCGAGGCGATCCGCTCCGACCACGTCGACATCGGCATCATGAGCGGCTTCCCGTCCGCGCTGGCCGTCAGCACGGGCGAGGTCGACGCCCTCGTCGCCTGGCCCGGCAACGGCGACCCGGTCTCGACCTGCATGGTCCTCACCGACTCGCCGTACGAGGAGGCCGCCGACTTCGAGGGCGCGACCATCGCGATGGCCGACCCGGCCAGCAGCTCCGGCTACTTCATGCCCGTGCAGCTGCTCGACGCCGCGGGCCTGACCAAGGACGAGGACTACGAGGTCGTCTTCGCCGGCGGCCACGACGCCGCGATGGTGGCGCTGAAGAAGGGCGACGTGGACGCCGCCTGCACCTCCACGATGCTGCCGCCGCTCTCGATCGAGTGGGGCATCTTCGAGGAGGGCGAGTTCCGCACCGTCGGCGCGAGCGACGCGATGTCGGTCTCGATGAGCGTGCTCGGCAGCCAGGAGCTCGACGAGGAGACCCGCGCGCTGCTCGAGGAGGCCATCCCCGAGGTCTTCTCCGAGGAGAACGCCGACCGCCTGGGCGTGCTGATGGAGGGCATGACCGAGGGCCCGGTCGTCTCCCCCGGCGCCGACATGTTCACCCCGATGATCGACGTCGCCGCCATCTCCGGCGCCGACCTCTCGGACCTCGAGTGAGCGTCATGAACCCGCCCGCCCCCACCACGAGCGCGCACACCACGAGCGCGCCGAGCGGCGGCCACGCTCCGGAGGCGCAGGCGCCGCTGGTCCGCGTGCGCGGGCTCGAGGTCGCCTACGACACCACCCCGGTGCTGCACGGGGTCGACGTCGACCTGCGCCCCGGCGAGGTGGTCGCCCTGCTCGGTGCCTCCGGCTCGGGCAAGTCGACGCTGATGCGGTCGCTGACCGGCTTCGCGCCGATCACCGCCGGCACCGCGGAGGTGGCCGGCCGCGACGTCACCGCCGCGCGCGGCCGCGAGCTGCGCGCCCTGCGGGCCGACGTCGGCCAGGTCTTCCAGCAGTTCAACCTCACCCCGCGCCTCTCGGTGCTGACCAACGTGCTCGCCGGCTCGCTGCACCGCTCCGCGGCCTCGACGTGGTTCGGCCAGTTCCCGGCCGCCGAGCGCAAGCGGGCGCTGGAGCTGCTCGACCGCGTCGGCATCGCCCACAAGGCGATGGCGCCGGCGCGCTCGCTCAGCGGCGGCCAGCAGCAGCGCGTCGCGATCGCCCGGGCCCTGATGCAGCGGCCGCGGGTGATCCTCGCCGACGAGCCGGTCGCCTCGCTGGACCCGCGGCTGGCCGACTCCGTGCTCGGCCTGCTGCGCGGCATCGCCCAGGAGGACGGGATCCCCGTCCTGGTCAGCCTGCACGTGCTCGACCTCGCCGTCGCCCACAGCGACTGGATCGTCGGGCTGCGCGACGGCCGGGTGCTGCTCTCCGGCGCCCCGGCCGACCTGGCCCGCACCGACCTCGACGCCCTGTACTCCGGAAAGGAGGACGTCGATGTCGACGCTCTCTGACCTCGACCCGCGCCCGCGCACCGCCGAGCCGCCCCGGACCGGGGAGACGCTGCCGCCGGCCGAGCGGCACCGGCTCGAGCGCACCGTGCTGTGGCCCCGCGGCCGCACCCTCATCACGCTGCCGCTGCTGATCGGCGTGCTGTGGTGGTCCTCGAAGGGCGCGGAGTTCGCCCCGACCGAGCTCGGCGAGGGCATGGTCAACATCGGCGAGTACCTCTCCCGGCTGTGGCCGCCGGACTTCTCCGAGCTCGGCACCATCGTCCGGCTGCTGATCGAGACCCTGCAGATGGCGATCGTCGGCACCCTGCTGGGCGGCGTCCTCGCGCTGCTCGTCGCGTTCGCCGCGACCGCCACCCTGGCGCCGCGCTGGGTCTACTACCCGGCGCGCTGGACCATGAACGTGATCCGCTCGATCCCCGAGCTGGTCTTCGCGCTGATGTTCGTCTCCGCGGTCGGCCTGGGCCCGTTCGCCGGCATCCTGGCGATGACGCTGGCCTCGATCGGCTCGATCGGCAAGGTGTACGCCGAGGCGATGGAGTCGGTCGACCAGGGCCCGCTGACCGCGCTCCGCTCCGTCGGCGCCTCGCCGCGGCAGGTGATCCAGTTCGGCGTCCTGCCGCAGGCGGCGCCGCTGCTGGTCTCCTACACGCTGCTGCTCTTCGAGGGCAACGTCCGCGGCGCGACCATCTTCGGCCTCGTCGGCGCCGGCGGCATCGGCCTGGAGCTGACCACCGCCATGCGCATGTACGACTACGGCCACCTCAGCGCCATCGTCATCAGCATCATCGTGCTGGTCACGGTCATCGACCAGTGCAGCGCGCTCATCCGGCGGCGGCTCACGTGAACGCCCCGACCGCCCCCGCCACCGCTTCCCTCCACGAAGGACCCACCGTGACCACCCAGGCAACCCAGGCCACCCACCCGCTCGCCAACCTCCGCGACCTCGGCGGCATCCCCGTCGACGGCGGCCGCGTGCGCACCGGCGTCCTCCTCCGCAGCGACGACGTCGCGCTCATCGACGCCGACGGCGCCGAGGCGCTCGTCGCCGAGGGCCTCTCCCTGATCCTCGACCTGCGCTCCGGGGACGAGCTGGCCGCCACCGGCCGCGGCGTCCTCGAAGCCCACCCGGTCGAGCACCGGCACCTGCCGCTGATGGGCGACGTCACCCAGCCCGCCGCGGACGTGCGCGCCCTGTTCGTCGACGTGGCCGACCCGCTGGCCGCCATGGGCGAGATGTACGCCGGCATGCTGCGCACCCGCGCCGAGCAGTTCGTCCTCGGCCTGACCGCCATCGCCGACGGCACCGGCGGCGCGCTCTTCCACTGCGCGGCGGGCAAGGACCGCACCGGCGTCTTCGCCGCGACCGTGCTGTCGCTGCTCGGCGCCGCGGAGGAGGACATCGTCGCCGACTACGCCCGCACCACCGAGGCGCTGGAGGGGATCATGGCGCGGATGAACCGCGACCACCCGGCGGGCGGCGCGGCCGACGCGTGGAAGGACGTCCCGGCGGTGCTGATGACCGCGGACCCCGGCACGATGCGCGCGATGCTGGCGACCATCGCCGAGGAGTTCGGCTCGATCCGCGCGCTGCTCGACGCCGCCGGCTACGACGACGCGCTCCACGCCCGCCTGCGCGAGCGGCTGGTGGAGCCGGCGTGACCTCGCCGGTCAGCACCCCCGCCGCGGCCGGCCGGCGCCCCGGCCGGCCGCGGCAGGAGGACATCGAGGAGCGGGCGATCGCCGCGACCCTCGCCCTGGTCGACGCCGGGGAGGCGATCACGCTGAACCGCGTGGTCGCCACCAGCGGCGTCAGCCGGGCGGCGGTCTACCGCCGCTGGCCCTCGCTGACCGCCCTCCTCGCCGCGGCGCTCGACCACGGCCGCACGACGCCGGACGTCGCCCCGGGCGGGTCGCTGCGCGAGCGCCTGCTCGGCACCTACCTGACCGGGGCGAGCGAGGCGCTGCGGGACTACCCGGACGGCCGCTTCCGGCGCCGCCTGGCGCTCGGCCTGGCGGACCGGGAGCTGCAGACGACGTACTGGGAGAGCCACGCCCACCGGCGCCGCGAGCCGGTCACCGCGCTGCTCCGCGACGGCGTCGCCCGCGGGGAGCTGCGCGCCGACCTCGACGTGGAGGCGGCGATCGACCTGATCAACGGCGTCTTCTACTACCAGGTCGTGGTCCGCGGCGACTCGGTCACCGATCCGTCCGTCCAGGCGCGGTGCGCCGCGGCGCTCGACGTCGTGTGGCGCGGGATCGTCGCGCCCGGCACCGCCTGAGGGGCGGGCGCACAGGCTCATCGTCACATCCGGATTGGCCCCATTCTGGGCCGAAAAGGGGCCAATCCGGATGTGACGAGGGGGACGACCGGCCTGCGCCAGTCGACGGAGTCAGTCCAGCGAACCGACGCCGGGCGGGGCGGCGTCGCCCTGCGCCCACCGCGGCACGATGAACAGGCCCTGCGCCTCGATGGCCGGGGCCGCGCCCGCCTCGGGATCGCCCGGTCCGATCTGGGCGAGGACCGTGATCTTGCGGCCGGCCTCCTCCTCGATCCAGGCCCGCAGCCACACGGGGCCGAGCGGCAGCGGGGTCGCGTAGCGCAGGGTCAGGGTGCCGGTCACGGTCATCCGGGTGTGCCCCGCGCTCGCGGTCTCCCCCATCAGGTGGTCCAGCATCAGCGCCGAGACGCCGCCGTGCACGCAGCCCGGCGGTCCCTCGTACGCCGCCCCGAGCTCGGCGTCGGTGCGGACCACGCCGTCCTCGCCGCGCGCCAGCCGCAGCGGCGGCGCGACCGCGTTGCGCACGCCGACCACGGCGTTGCCCCAGTTCCACGAGCGGCCCTCGTGATTGAAGTGGATGCCGGCCGGGCCCGCCTTCGCCTCCTCAGCGAGCAGCTCCTCGGCACGCCGCACCAGCGCCCGCGCCTCCTCGACCCGCCCCGCGTCGACCTCGGTACGGATGACGACGTCGACCAGCCGGCGTACGTCGTCGGCGAGGCCGCCGTAGAGCCGCTCGGCCGCCTCGACCTCGGCGGTGGACAGGCTGGACGCGACGAACGACCCCAACGAAAGACCAGACACCTGTCCAGCCTACGGGGTCGTCGCGCTCGCGTTCGCCGGTCGCCGCACGCGGGGTGTCCCGCTCACGACACAGGACCGGCCTCCGAGCGGAGCCCCCGCTCACCGCGTGGCGGTCACTCCGCCGACGGCATGCCCACGGCGTGGAAGGTCGAGATCGGCCGCGGAGCCGCGGCCCCGAAGGGCTAGGCGGACGTCGCCACGTCCGCCGCCGGCTCGCGCACCGGCCGCCAGGTGGCGGCCAGGAGGCCGAGGGCGGAGAGCACGCCGACGCCGACGGCCACCGCGCCGCCCGCCCAGCCGTCGAGGACGATGCCGGCCGCGGCGTCCAGCGACAGCTCGCCGGGGCCGACGACGGCCAGCGACGCCGCCACCACCGCGAGGACCAGCACGTACTCGTAGCCCTCCTTGAACACGAAGAAGCCGTTCGGGCGGTGTGCCAGCAGGCCCGCCACGAGCATCACGCTCACCACCGCCGCGCAGGCCAGCGGCGTCAGCAGGCCGAGGATCAGCAGCGTGCCGGCGCCGATCTCGGTGACCACGCTCGCCCAGGCCTGCAGGCGGCCGTGGCGCAGGCCGAGGCCCTCGAACCAGCCCGCGGTCCCGGCGATCTTCCCGCCACCGCGCCAGTGGTTGTAGCCATGGGCGATCATCGTCACCCCGACCACGACCCTGATCGCGAGGAGCCCGGCGTCGACAGCATCCATGTGTGAGCCCTCCCAGTGCGCGCCGGAACGGCGCTTGCCTAATGATGCAATTAGTTTACTATATGACCTGTTAAGGACAAGAGGTCCGGGCACGCCCGACGCCCGGACGCCCGACCGAGGGGATGCGCCGTGGATCTGTTGACCCTGCTCGAGATGACCAGCTCCGGCATGGAGGACCGCGTCCTGCTCGGCACCCGCGAGCACGGGATGACCGGCGGCGAGCTGCGCGAGCGGAGCCTCGCGGCGGGCGCGATCCTGGAGTCGCACGGCGTCGAGAAGCTGCTCTACCTCGGCGGCAACGGGCCGGCCTTCGCCGTCTCCCTCTTCGGGGCCGCGGCCGCCCACGTGCCCTTCCTGCCGATCAACTACCGGCTCAGCGACGAGCAGCTGGTCGACATCGTCGCCCGGCACCCCGGCCTGATCGTGGCCGACGACGTCGAGCGCGCCGCCACCCTCGGCGACGTCCCGGTGATCAGCACCGACGACATCCTGAGCTGGACCGCCGACAGCACCCCGGCCGAGCCCGTGCCCGCGGACCCGGGGTCGATCGCGGTGCTGCTGATGACCAGCGGCACCACCGCCGCCCCCAAGAGCGCGGTGCTGCGGCACCACCACCTGACGTCGTACGTCTTCGGGTCGGTGGAGTTCGCCTCGGCGGAGGAGAGCGACGCCACGATCGTCAGCGTCCCGCCGTACCACATCGCCGCGGTGGCGAACCTGCTGTCGAACCTGTTCGCGGGGCGCCGGGTCGTCTACCTCGACCGGTTCACCCCCGAGGAGTGGCTCGATGTGGTCGAGCACGAGGGGATCACCAACGCGATGCTGGTGCCGACGATGCTCGCCCGCATCGTCCGCGTGCTCGAGGAGTCCGGACGCAAGGGCCCCGAGACCCTGCGCGGCCTCTCGTACGGCGGCGCCAAGGTCGCCCCGACCATCCTGGAGTCGGCCCTGCGACTCTTCCCCGAGACCGGGTTCGTCAACGCCTACGGGCTGACCGAGACCTCCTCCTCCATCACCGTGCTGGGCCCCGAGGACCACCGCGCGGCGCTGGCCGCGACCGACCCGGAGGTGCGGGTGCGGATCGGCTCGGTGGGCCGCCCGCTGCCCGGCATCGAGATCGAGGTCCGCGACGCGCTCGGCGCCGCCGTCCCGGCCGGCGTGGCGGGCGAGATCCACGTCCGCGGCGCCCAGGTCGCCGGCGAGTACCTCGAGGCCGGCACGCTGGGCGAGGACGGGTGGTTCCCGACCCGCGACCGCGGTCACCTCGACGCCGAGGGGTACCTGTTCGTCGAGGGCCGCGCGGACGACACGATCATCCGCGGCGGCGAGAACATCGCGCCCGCCGAGATCGAGGACGTGGTGACCCGCCACGAGGCCGTCCTCGACTGCGCGGTGGCGGGCGTGCCGGACGAGGAGTGGGGCCAGGTGATCGCCGCCTTCGTGGTGCTGCGGGAGGGCCACGACCTCACCGCGGAGGACCTCCGCGGCTACGTGCGGGAGCACCTGCGGGGGCCCAAGACGCCGGACCTGGTCTCGTTCCTCCCCGAGCTGCCGACGACCCCGACCGGCAAGGTGCTGCGCCGGGAGCTGGTGGCCACCGCGACCGCGGGCTGACCCCACGACGGCGCCACGCCGTCGTTTCCAATTGTTTACATCCTTTGCAGGATCGTCGCGTCTCGCTATCCTCGGCCCAGCACCCAACCCCGGGTGCGCGCGAACCGAGGAGCGAGGCGTGAGCGGCGAGTCGTCCGGCACCACCGAGGTGTTCAAGGCGCTCGGCGACCCCATCCGCTGGTCGATCGTCGCGCAGATGGCCGAGGCCGGGGAGCTCGCGGCGAGCACGCTCGAGGAGACGCTGCCGATCTCGAAGCCGACCATCTCCTACCACGTCAAGGTGCTCACCCAGGCGGGTCTGGTCGCCGTGCAGAAGCGCGGCCGCAACTACTTCTACTCGCTGCGGGGCGAGGTGCTGCGCGAGACGCTCGGCGCGCTGTCGGGCCTGCTGCCCGGCGAGGCGCCCGAGCGCTCCCCGATCGCCGCCCTGCCGGTGGCCGCGCCGGCACCCTCCGCGACCTACGAGGCGCGCGACCTCAAGGCGGCCTCCGGAGATCTTCCGACCTGGTGACGCGCGACGCCGCACGCCGTCGTACGGCAGCGACGGAGCACCCAGCCCTGACGCCGGTCCCGCGGACCAGACCCGCGGCCCCGGCCTGAGCACGAGGAGGACGAGATGGCGACGGACACCGGACAGCCGGTGCTGCTCACCGAGCCCAGCCCCGGGGTGCGGCTGCTGACGCTCAACCGCCCGGGCATCCGCAACGCGATGACCGCGGAGCTCACCGCCGCCTGGGACGAGGCGCTGGCCACCGTCCGGGCCGACCCCGACGCCCGCTGCCTGGTGGTCACCGGCACCGGGACGTCGTTCTGCGCGGGCGCCGACCTCTCCTGGCTCGACCAGGCCGAGGACGACGCCACGATCGACCGGCTCCGCGAGCGGATGCTGCCCTTCTACCGGAGCTGGCTCGCGCCGCGGGAGCTGCGGATCCCCGTGATCGCCGCCGTGAACGGCCCGACCGTCGGCGCCGGCGTCTGCCTCGCGCTCGCCTGCGACCTGCGCGTGGCCGGCCCCTCGGCCCGGTTCAGCACGCCGTTCGTCTACCTCGGCACGCACGGCGGCATGGGGGCCACCTGGCTGCTGCCGGAGGCGATCGGCGTCCCCCGGGCGCGGGACATGCTCTTCACCGGCCGGGAGCTCTCGGCGCAGGAGGCGCTCTCCTGGGGCCTGGTCGGCGAGGTCGCCGACCCGGTCCTCGACCGCAGCCTCGCCCTCGCCGCCCGGATCGCCGCGGCCGGCCCGATCGCGGTCCGGCTGACGAAGACGGGCCTGGCGCAGTCCGCGGCGGGCCTCGAGGCCTCGCTGCAGTGGGAGGCGATGGCGCAGCCGGTCACGATGACCACCGCGGACATCCACGAGGGCATCGCGGCCGTGCGCCAGGGCCGCAGCCCGCGGTTCTCCGGGCGCTGAGTCCCGGTCCGAGGCAGAGCCGTTCCACCCTCAGCGTGGATCCAGGCTCACACCACGAGCGACAGCGTCTCCTCCGGCGCACCGAGGGCGCGGCGGCCGCCGCCGGCCGCGCCGTCCGACGCCACCAGGGAGCGGGTGAAGTCGACCAGGTCCGCACGGTCGGCGACCGTGTAGAGGCCGGGCACCGGCCGGCCGGCCGCGTCCTTGATGACGCCGCTCATGGTGTCGGCGACCAGGCACCCGGTGCTCGCGGGGCCGTACGTCGCGTCGTGGGTCGCGCACCAGCGCCGCACCCGGAGCTCGGGGTCGTCGACGGCGGCGTCCGCCTCCGCGTCCTCCTCCGGCCGCGGCCGGCCGCGCTCGATGCACCAGGCGGCGGAGCCCACGAACTCCCAGTGGCTGCGGCCGAGCGCGAGCACCACCGAGGGGGCGCTCAGCCGGCCCACCACGTCGCCGCTCCGGTCCGCGTAACCGGCGCCCACGATCCGGCCGTCCTCCACCACCAGCTCGTGGACGGTCGTCCCGAGCCGGACGCCGGAGACCAGGGGCGCGACGCGCTCGAGGCGGTCGAGCCCGCGCTCCCCGAGCTCGTCCCGCGATCGGCGCTCCAGGATCATCACCCGCAGGCCGGCCAGCGAGGCCGCGGTGGCGGCCAGCTCGCCGAGGCCGCCGAGCCCGATGATGACGACGTCGGGGTCTCCGGTGAGCGACATCGGCTGCTCCTCTCCTCGCACCCCACGGCACCGTGGGACGCGCCTCTACGACCGATCGCGAATGTGATGCTAGACACATCTAGTGACGCGCGTCAACGCTCGAACTCGGGACATTGCGTCCCGGCTCCCCGGGCGGGACGGCGTCAGGTCGTGCCGCCCTGGACCACCTCGAAGACCTCCGCCGCGGGACGCTGGGCGCCGTCCACCTCGAGGCCGTAGACGGAGGCCAGCCGGCTCGAGATGAAGGCGACGCCGGCGTCCACGTCCGCCGCGAGACTCGTCAGCCGGGGCGCCACCAGCTGGCCGACCGGCGACCCGGCGAAGCCGATGATCCCCACCTGGCCGGGCACCTCCACCCCGACCTCACGCGCGCCTGCCAGCACGGCGATCGCGACGTCGTCGCTGAAGCAGGCGACCCCGAGCGCGGGGCCGTCGCCCCCGACGAGCGTCCGCACCGCCTCGCGGGCGCCGGCGCGGTCCAGCGGCACCTCCAGGTGGGCCGGCGGGTCGAGCCCGAGCTCGGCGCAGAGCGCCGCCACGCCCGCGGCCCGGTCCCGACCCCAGGGGTCGCGCCGGCCGTCGTCGAGCGAGGCGTAGGCGAGCCGGCGGTAGCCCTGCGCCACGAGGTGCTCGGCCTGGAGCCGGCCGATCAGCACGTTGCCGTCGGACATCGGCCCCGCCTCCCGGACGCCGTACTCGGCGACCACGACGGCCCCGGACGCCCGCAGCCGCTCGGCCTGCTCGGGCGGCACCGCCTCACCGAGGTCGAGGACGCCGGCGGGGCGCAGCATGTCGACCAGCGCCGTGAGGCCGGCCGTCCCCGACGCCGCCCCCTGCGGACCCGCGAAGTGGACGACCGTGGCGAAGCCGAGGTCCTGGAGCTGGGCGGAGACCGCCTCGATGACGTCCTGGAGGTTGCTCAGCGTGGTGTCCGGGACGACCAGGATCACGATGTCGCTGTGGCCGAGCGCGAGCGCGCGGGCCGCGGCGGACTTCACGTAGCCGAGCTCGGCGGCCGCGGCGAGCACCCGCTCCACCGTGCGCGGGGTGAACCGCTGCACCTGGTGGTTGAGGATGTGGCTGACCGTGGCCCGGGAGACCCCCGCGAGCCGCGCGACGTCGACGCTGGTCACCGGGCGTCCCGGCGCCCGCTCCGCCGCCTGTTCCTCCGCCTGCTCCGCCACCCGGCACCCCCGTCCGCCTCCGACACCACCCAGCCTGCTCAGGACAAGTCCTATCCTGCCGCGCCCGGCGACGGCGAAGGGCCCCACCGAGCGCTGGGCTCGACGGGGCCCCGGACCTGACCTCGGGCACGTCAGGTGGCGGCGCCCGCGATCTTGAGGTTGATCAGGTCCTCGTCGGACTTG
The DNA here is from genome assembly GCF_040191335.1 of Nocardioides sp. YIM 152588. Taxonomy (NCBI): domain Bacteria; kingdom Bacillati; phylum Actinomycetota; class Actinomycetes; order Propionibacteriales; family Nocardioidaceae; genus Nocardioides; species Nocardioides sp. YIM 152588. Next base: position 44,902 of record NZ_JBEGDJ010000005.1, read on the forward strand.
CCGAGCCCGAGCAGGATCTCGTCCGTGTGCTCGGCGAAGAGCGGGGCCCGGGTGATCTCCAGCGGCTTGCGATCGAACTGGACCGGGCTGGCGACCAGCTCCCGCGGCACGCCCTCGGCGTCCACCACCGAGGCGATCTGGCCGTTCTCGCGCAGCTGGACGTCCTGGGCGAGGTCCCAGGCGTTCTGCACGATCGACCACTGCCCCTCGATCTCGCCCAGCACCTCGACCCACTCGTCGCGGGTGCGGGCGGCGAACTCGGCCTCGAGGATCTCCACCGCCGCGTCCGCGTTCTCCATGATCAGGTCGGCGGAGGCGAAGCGCGGGTCCTCGGCCAGGTCCTTGCGGTCGATGGCGGTGACGAACTCCTCCCAATACCGGCCCGGCTGGAGCATCACCAGCTGGATCCAGCCGCTGTCCGAGGTCTGGTAGACGCCGGTGAGCGGGTTCTTCGAGGGCATCTTCTTGGGGTGCTTGGGCAGCGGGCCGCCCATCATCATCGCGAGGTTCACGTTGAACTGCGTCGCCCAGGCGCCGACGCCGAGCAGCGACACGTCGACCACGGGCGCCTCCCCCGTGCGCATCCGGTGGAACAGCGCCGCGGTGATGCCGCCGGCGATGGTCATCCCGCCGATGTTGTCACCGTAGGCACCCCCGGGCATCCGGGCGAGGAACTCCGAGTCCGAGGGCGTCGCACCGTCGGCGCTGCCCCCGCGCGCCCAGAAGGCGGTGCCGTCGTACCCGCCCTTGCCCGCGTCGGGGCCGTTCGGGCCGAAGCCACTGCCGAGCGTGTAGATGATGTCGGGGTTGATCGCGCGGATGTCGTCCACGTCGATGCCCAGGCGCCGACGGGCGTCGGGCAGGAAGTTGGTGAGGAAGACGTCGCTGGAGCGCACCAGCTCGTAGAGGACCTCGCGGGCCTCGTCCTTCTCCAGCGCCAGGCCGATGCTGCGCTTGCCGCGGTTCGGCCCCTCCATGATCGGCACGAAGGTCGAGCCCTCGGACGCCGACTCCAGGCCGAGCACCTTGAGCAGGCCGCGCTGGGCGTCGCCCTTCTCTGCGTGCTCCACCTTGATCACGTCCGCGCCCCAGTCGGCGAGCACCGCGCCCGCCGCGGGGACGAAGGTGAACTGGGCGACCTCGAGGACGCGGATGCCCTCCATCGGTCTGGTCATGCTGGTCTCCTTCTTCGGATGTGCTGCGGAAGTGGCCGTCGGCACTGCCGACGGGGCCGGACGCCGCGACCGATCAGTCGGACGCCGGCAGCGGCTTGGCGGACTTGAGGACCAGCTCCGTGTCGCCGAACGTCAGCGGCCCGGCGCCGGGCTTCACGCACAGCACCTCGAGGCCCGTGCCCTCGTCGACGTACCGCTTGCCGAGCGCGATCTGCGGTCCGGCCGCGGCGGCGGACTGGCCGGCGACCGCGTCGACCGCCATCGCCTCCCCTCCGCACAGCAGGGGCTGGTCTGTGGTGGGGACGGAGACGACGACGACCTCGCACGCGGAGGTCGACGACTTCAACCGGCTACCCGTCGTCAGCGGCATCGGGGCTCCTTCGGTCTGCCTGGATCGGCGAGTGATGAACGTAACAGAATGAGGTTATTCAGTGCAATAATTCTGCTCTACTCGCAGAACCTTTCCCCTGGATCGCCTCATGGTTTTGCGTATATACAACTATCGAAACAATACGTACCATCGACGCTCGACGGAAGGGAAGAGCGGCATGACGACCGAGATGCACACCGGCCGGCCCGACGACGGGGAGGTCGAGGTCCTGGCGTGGTGGGACGACCACCTGCGATCGGGCAACCCCCTGGTGTTCCCCGGGTACGAGCCCGCCGTCGGCGAGGAGGAGTCGGTGCGCACCGCCGCCGTCCGGCTGCACGGCACGGACGCGGTCTGGATCGACGCGGACTTCGCTCGCTCCGGCGGCACCATGGGCGTCGTGGCCGGCGAGCGCATCGTGCGGGCCCTGGACAGCGCGACCGCGCTCCGGCAGCCCGTGGTGATGACGGTCTCCACCGGCGGCGCGCGCCTCCAGGAGGGCATGTACGCGCTCGTGCAGATGGCGCGGACGGCCTCGGCCGTCGCCCGGCACCGCGCGGCCGGGCTGGTCTCGGTCGCCCACCTCGCCCACCCCACGACCGGCGGGGTCTACGCCTCGTGGGCGTCGCTGGCCTCGATCCGCGCCGCCGCCCCGGGCGCCACCATCGGGTTCGGCGGGCCACGGGTCGTCGAGCAGGTCACCGGCCACCGGCCACCGGCGGACTCGCACACCGCGGAGGCGGCGTTCCGGCACGGCCTCGTCGACGCGCTGGTCCCGACCGCCGAGCGGTGGTCCTGGATCGCCGCGGCCATCGGGGCCCGGCCCGCGCCCCGGCTGGCCACGCGGGCGGCGCGCCCGGCCGGCCGGGTGTCGGCCGCCTTCACCGACGACGCCTACGCGCGGCTGCTCGAGACCCGGAGCAGCGACCGTCCCTCGGGACTGGAGTGGGCCGCCTGGATCACCGACTCCTGGGTCGAGCTGAACGGCTCGGACGCCGGCATCCGGGCCGGCATCGCCACGATCGAGGAGCGGCGGGCCGTGGTCGTCGCGATGGACCGCCATGCCCTCGGCGGGACCCACCTGCCCGGGCCGGGCGCCTTCGAGCTGGCGGTCCGCGCGATCGACCTGGCCGGCCAGCTCGGGCTGCCGGTGCTGACGATCATCGACACGCCCGGCGCGGACCCGTCACCCACCGCCGAGGCCGCCGGGGTCGCGGGCGCGATCGCGCGGACGCTGCTCGCGCTGGCCGAGCTGCGCACGCCGTCGGTCGGGCTGGTCGTGGGCGAGGGCGGCAGCGGCGGCGCGATGGCGCTCGCGCACACCGACCGCCTGCTGGCGCTGGACCGGTCCACCTTCGCGGTGATCGGCCCCGAGGCCGGGGCCGCGATCCTCTACCGGGACGCCGGCCGCGCGCCCGAGCTGGCGCGCTCGTTCGCGCTCCGCGCCGAGGACCTGGCCGACCGGGGCATCGTGGACGTGCTCCTGCCCGAGGACGTGGACCAGGTCCGCAAGGTGGTCGCCGCCGAGCTCGCCGGCACCCGTGCGCCGCAGAAGGACGACCGGTGGGACCGGGTGACCGAGCGTGCCGTGCTCAGTACTCGCCGGTGACCTCGACGAGGGTGCGCCCCCGGTGGCTCTCGTGCACCAGGTCGCTGACGCTCATCATCTGGTCGGTCCAGTAGGCCTGAGCCTCCGCGCCCTTGCCCTCGTCGACCAGGTCGAGCGCGCGCACGAAGGCGTCGAGCGGGTCGCGCGGGCGACCGGTGGCGGCCGGCGAGCTGACCACCAGCGCGTCCTCGAGCTCGCGTGCGACCACGTCGGTCAGCGCGCCGTAGAGCAGTCCCAGGGAGCGGTTGCCGCAGGCGTCGAAGATCGTCTGGAACAGCTCCATCCAGAGGGCGGCGTACTCCTTGGCGCCGGTCACCTCCGCGAGCCGGGCCACGATCGCGCGGGTCGCCTCGACGGCCTTGGCGCGGTCGTCGCGACCGGCCAGGAGCCGCAGGCCGAGCGGCTCGATCATCGCGCGGGCGACGAAGACGTCGCTGAGCTCGACCCGGTCGAACTCCATGATCAGGCCGAGGTAGCGGGCGGCCACGGCGAGGTCGGGCCGGGTGGCCCGCGCTCCCCCGCGGGCGCCGCGGCGCACCACGATCAGCCGCTCGGACTCCAGGATCCGGAAGGCCTCGCGCAGGGACGGGCGGGACACGCCGAACTGCTCCATGAGGGCGGCCTCGCTCGGCAGCGGCGCCCCCTCGGCGATGTCGCCCCGCACGATCTGGGTCCGCAGAGCACGGGCGACCACCTCGGCGGTCTTCGGAACCCGGACGCGCTCGATCCCCACGGTCTCGGCCATGGTGCCACCTCGTCTCAATCAACTACCTGAATACGTTCAACATACTGAATCACCCCGGGCGGGACCCGGGTGCCGCGCCCCGGGCGTGGCACCCGCGTCGGCGCCTGCCCGGATCCATGGATCGTGGAGCCTATATTGAGTTTAATTATTTTGCTAGTTTCGCAGCCGCGGAGGAGAGGAGGTACGACGTGGGCGAGCTGACCGACAGGGTGGCGCTGGTGACCGGCGCCGGGCGACGGGTGGGCGCCGCGATCGCCGGCAGGCTGGCCGAGCGCGGCGCCGCGGTCGCGGTCAACGACCTCGATCCGGCGCGCGCGGAGGCGGTCGCGGCCGAGATCCGTGCCCGCGGCGGCACGGCGGCCGCCGCCCCCGCCGACGTGACCGACCCCGCGGCCGTCGAGGGCCTCTACGACCGCGTCGCCGGCGACCTCGGAAGCGTCGACATCCTGGTCAACAACGCCGGGATCCCGGCCACCGGCATCTCGCTGTCCACGTTCGCCGACTCCGCGCCCGAGGACTGGGCGCCGCTGGTCGCCCTCAACAGCACCGGCGTGATGGCCTGCACCCGGGCGGCACTCGGCCCGATGATCGCGCGCGGCTGGGGCCGGATCGTGACGATCGGCTCGGACTCCGCCCGGGTCGGGGACCCCGGGATGGCCGTGTACGGCGCCACCAAGGCCTCCGCGGCGGCGCTGATGCGGGCCGTGGCCCGCGAGGTCGGCCCGCACGGCGTCACCTGCAACACCCTCCTCCTGGGCACGATCCGGACCCCGGAGATGACCGACGACCTGCACGACCGGCTCGCCCGCCGCTACCCCGTGGGGCGCCTGGGCCTGCCCGAGGACGTGGCGGCCGCCGTGCTGTGGCTGGCCTCCCCCGCCTCCGCGTGGCTCACCGCCCAGACCATCCCGCTCAACGGTGGCTACGCCGCTGGCTAGCATGCGCCGGGTGACCGACGCCGACGCCGACGCCGACGCCGTCGCCGCGTGGGCGGCCTCGGGCGCGATGGCGCTGACCGGGCGGGCGGACGGCCCGCCCCGGGTCGCGCCGGGGGCTCCCGCGCTCCGGGTCCGCGAGGCGCTGGCCGCAGTCGCGCGGAGCACCGAGGCACGCACCGGGCGGGCGCCACGCCTGCCCGGCGTCGGGCTGCTCGGCGAGCGGGCCTCGATCGCCGGCCTCGGCCGGCGAGGTCCGTGGTCCTGCGGCGGCTCCTTCCGCGCCTTCCCGGCCGCCGACGGCTGGTTCGGGATCTCCCTGCCCCGCGACGACGACCTCTCCCTCGTGCCCGCGCTGGTCGAGGCCGACCCCGCCGGCGACCCGTGGGCCGCGGTGGCGGCCTGGGCCCGGGACCGGAGCGCGGCGGAGGCCGAGGAGCGCGCCGCGCTGCTCGGGCTGGCCGGCGCCGCCGCGCCGCCCGACCTCGGGGGCCACGCGGGCACCCGACCCGGCGTGGTGTCCACGCCCGGCGGCGTACGGCGCCTGCCCGAGCGCCCGCTGGTGCTCGACCTCTCCTCGCTCTGGGCCGGGCCGCTCTGCGCGCACCTGCTCGGCCTCGCCGGCTGCCGCGTGGTCAAGGTCGAGAGCACCGGCCGCCCGGACGGCACCCGGCGCGGCCCCGCGGCCTTCTTCGACCTGCTCCACGGTGGCCACGACTCGGTCGCCCTCGACTTCGGCGACGCCGACGAGCGCCGGCGGCTGGCCGACCTGGTGGCGCGCGCGGACCTGGTGATCGAGGCCTCCCGGCCACGGGCGCTCGCCGGGCTCGGGATCGACGCCGCCGCGCACGTGGCCGCCGGCACCACCTGGGTCTCGATCACCGCCCGCGGCCGGGACTCGAACACGATCGGCTTCGGCGACGACGTCGCGGTCGCCGCCGGCCTCGCGCTCCCCGACGCCGACGAGCTGCTGCCCGTCGGGGACGCCCTCGCCGACCCGCTCACCGGGGTCGCCGCGGCCGCGGCGGCCACGGCCGCGCTCCTCGGCGAGACCGCGACGCTGGTCGACGTCTCCATGCTCGACGTCGCCCGCGCTGCCGCGGGCACCGTCCCCGAGGCCGCGGTCCACCGGCACGACGGCCGCTGGTGGGTCGAGTCGGCCGGCGGCCGGCACCCGGTCGCCGGACCGGAGCACCGACGGCCCACCGGCCCCGGCCCCGTCCTCGGCGCCGACCGCGGGCGGTGGGTCCGGTGAACGTGGTCGTCCGGGACGCCCGCGTCGACGGGCGCCGCCGCGACCTCCGCGTCGAGGGGTGCGAGGCCGTGGTGCTGGACGGCGAGCGGCTGCCGACCGGTGGCCGCGGCTCGGCGCCCGACCTCGTCGTCGACGCGGCCGGCGGGGCGTGCCTGCCCGGCCTGCACGACCACCACGTCCACCTGCTCGCCGCCGCGGCCGCCGCGGCGTCGGTCGACGTCGCGGGCGCGGCGGACGCGGCCGCGCTGGCGGGCCTGCTGCGGCCACCCGGCGCCGGCTGGGTGCGGGCGCTCGGCTACCACGAGTCGATCGCCGGCCCGCTCGACCGCCGGGCCCTCGACCGCCTCACCGGCGACCGGCCGGTGCGCGTGCAGCACCGCAGCGGCGCGCTGTGGATGCTCAACTCCGCGGCGCTGCGCGAGGTGGCCGGCGCGCTGGACGACTCCGCCGACGTCGAGCGCGACCGCGACGGCGCCCCGACCGGCCGGCTGTGGCGCTACGACGCGCGGCTGAGGCCGGCGCTGCCGGCGATGGCCCCGGACCTGCGCGCCCTCGGCGACCGGCTGCTTCGGCTCGGCGTCACGGGCGCCACCGACGCCACCCCGGACCTGGCGCCGGACGCCGTCGACCTGCTCGTGGGCGCGCGGGCCGACGGCCGCCTCCCCCAGCGGCTGCTGCTGATGGGGGCGCCCGACGGCTGGGCCCCGCCGCCCGGCTCCGGCGTCGGCGCCGGTCCGGCCAAGCTGCTGCTGCGCGACCACGACCTGCCGGACGTCGCGGAGATCGCGGCCTGGATCGACGCGCGGCACCGGCACGGGCGGCCGGTGGCGGTGCACTGCGTGACCGCCGACGCGCTGGCGCTGGTGGTGGCGGCGCTCGACCTGGTCGGACCGCTGCCCGGGGACCGGCTCGAGCACGCCGCCGTCGTACCGGACGGGCTGCGGGGCGACCTGGTCCGGCTCGGGCTGCGGGTGGTCACCCAGCCGGACTTCCTGCGCACCCGGGGCGAGGAGTACCGGCGCGAGGTGCCCCCGGACGAGCTCGGCTTCCTCTACCCGTTCGCCTCGCTCCGCGACGCCGGCGTGCCCGTGGCCGCCTCCAGCGACGCGCCGTTCGGCGACCTCGACCCGTGGCGGGTGGTCCGCTCCGCCGCCCGCCGGGAGACGTACGCCGGCACGGTGCTGGGCCGCGCGGAGCGGGTGGACGCCGCCGTGGCCCTGGCGGGCTACCTGGCGCCGCCGGACCGCCCCGGCGACCCGCCGCGCGCCCTCCGGACCGGCGGGCCGGGCGACCTCTGCCTGCTCGGCGTCCCGCTGGCCGAGGCGCTGGCCGCCCCCGACGCCGCCGCCGCGGTGCGGCTGACGGTCGTCGGGGGCCGCGTGGTTGCCCTGGGCTGACCGGGTCGCCCGGGGCCCGGGCGGGGTCAGCGCCCCTGGCGCACCTCGTTGAACGGCACGTCCCGGTCGGCGGCGTACTCCCGCGGCATGCCCAGCACCCGCTCGCTGATCAGGTTGCGCGCCATCTCGGTGCTGCCGCCGCCGAGGCTGGCGCCCTGCCGCATCAGGAACTCGCTCGCCTGCATCTGGAGCGGGCGCTGCTGCTCGCCCCCGACGCCGACGATCTGCGAGCCGGCGATGGCGACCGCGACGTCGCGCTCGACCCAGGAGGCCTCGGCGTGGAAGAGCCGCATGATCGAGGCGGCTGGCCCGGGGTGGGTGCCCGCGGCGATGCCCTGGACCACCCGGCGGCTCAGGTGGTGCTGCACGCGGTCGTAGGTCCGCCAGCGGCCGACCAGGTCCTGGACGACCGGGTCGTCCGCGCGGCCGAGGTCGGCGGCGAGCTCGGCGGGGGTGCGCCGGTTCTTGTCGGGCGTGCGCAGCCGCCGGCCGGAGGTGTAGGGCGACGCGCCGCCCATCGCGGTGCGCTCGTAGACCAGCTGCCGGCTGGCGACGGTCCAGCCGTCGTTGACCTGGCCGACCACCGAGTCGGCGGGGAGCACCACGTCGTCGAAGAACTCCTCGCAGAAGTCCGACGCGCCGGCGACCATCCGGATCCGACGCAGCGTCACGCCCTCGTGGTGGATCGGCACGATGAACATCGTCAGCCCGCGGTGCTTGGGTGCGTCCCAGTCGGTGCGCGCCAGGCAGAGCGCGTAGTCGCCGGCGTAGGCCGAGGTGCTCCAGATCTTCTGCCCGTTGAGCACCCACGTGTCGCCGTCGCGCTCGGCGCGCGTGATGACGCCGGCCAGGTCGGAGCCGCCCTTGGGCTCGGAGAGGAACTGCACCAGCACGATCTCCCCGGAGATGGCGCCGCGGATGTACTTCTGCTTCTGCTCCTCGGTGCCCAGGTCGAGGATCACCGGGGCGCAGATGCTGAAGGTCGGGGTGTTGAGCCGCAGCGGCATCTCGTAGCCGTCGGCCTCCTCGGTGAACGCCGCCTGGTGCTCGCCGGTGAGGCCGAGCCCCCCGTACTCCTTCGGGTAGCAGATGCCGGCGAAGCCGCCCGCGTAGAGCTTCTTCTGGAGCTCGCGGTTGCGCAGCCAGTCCGCGTCGTCGTCCTCGCCCTCGGCGGCGGCCGCCTCGGGGTCGATCCGCGGCATGTTCTCCGCGAGCCAGGCGCGGGCGCGCAGCCGGAAGGACTCGACGTCCTCGATCGTCTCGGTCATCGTCTGATCCTTTCGGGGCGGGGTCAGCCGGCCAGCTGCCGGGCGAGGCGCTGACGGTGCTCGGTCGGGGTGCCGTAGAGGTATCGGTTGGCGGTGGCGCGGCGCAGGTAGAAGTGCGCGTCGTGCTCGTAGGTGACGCCGATCCCGCCGAACAGCTGGACGGTGTCCTGGATGACCTCCACGGCCCGGTCCCCGACGTAGGACTTGGCCACGCTGACGAGCTCGGCGGCGTCGTCGGTCCGCGCGCCGACCGCGCGGACGGCGGCCTCGGTCGTCGCCAGGCTCGCCTCGAGCCAGGTCTTCTGGTCGGCCCACCGGTGCTTGAGTGCCTGGTACGACGCCAGCGGCCGTCCGAAGGAGTAGCGGTCGAACGCCCACTGCACGGAGAGGTCGAACGCGCTGCCCAGCGCGCCGCAGGTGTCGGCGAGCTGGAGCGCGAGGGCCACCTGGAGCTGGCGCTCGACCAGTGCGGCGACGTCGCCGGCGGGGCCGACCATCGCGGAGGCGGGCACCTCGACGCGGTCGAACCGCACCTCGGCCAGGTCGCGGGTCAGGTCGATGCCGGGCGTCGGCGTGATCGTGACGCCGGGCGCGGAGGCGGGCACCAGGAACTGGCTCGTGCCCTCGGGCGCGGAGGCCAGGACCAGCAGCAGGTCGGCCGAGCGCGCCACCTCCACCCGGTCCTTGGTGCCGTCGATGAGGAAGCCCTCGGCCGACGGCTTGGCGACGGTGCGCGGGGCCAGCGGCGCCCACTCCTCGCCCGGCTCGTAGGCCGCCCAGGTGGCGACCGCCTCACCGGCCAGCAGCGCCTCGACGGTCTCGGCGTGGTGCGGCTGGTCGGGCACGACCTCGACCAGGCCGGCGAGGACCACGTTGACCGGGATCAGCGGCCCGGGCACCACGCCGCGACCGAACTCCTCGGCGATGATCGCGAGGTCGCGCAGGCCCTCGCCGGAGACGGTGCCGCCGCCGAGCTCCTCCGGGACGAGCATCGCGGTCCAGCCGAGCTCGGCGCCGGCCGCCCACCAGTCGCGGTCGAAGGGCTCCCCGGCCTCGACCATCTCCCGGATCCGGGTCAGGGGCACCTCCTTCTCGAGCGCCTTGCGCGCCGTGGCCTGGAAGGTCTTCTGGTCTGGGGTGAGGTCGAGCTGCATCTCACTTCCTCGCTGTCTCTGTGCTGTCTCGGTGCCGCACCCGCGTGGTGCGGCGGTGCCGTCGCTAGAACGCACAATTATATTACTGTATAAACGAAATAAGATGAAGGCCCTAATCGAGGAGACGCGATGCTGACCGCCACCCCGGAGACCGTCGAGGAGATCGACCGCGCGCTGCGCCGGGAGGGCTACCTGCCCACGGAGGAGATCGCGACCGCGGTCCTGCTGGCCCTCCACCTCGGCCGCCCGCTGCTCGTCGAGGGGCCGGCGGGCACCGGCAAGACCGAGCTCGCCAAGGCGCTCGCCCGGGCGATGGGCGCGCGCGTGATCCGCCTGCAGTGCCACGAGGCGGTCGACGAGTCGCGCGCGCTCTACGAGTGGGACTACCGCAAGCAGCTGCTCGCCATCCAGGCCGCGGGCGCCGAGCGGGGCGCGGGCGAGGCCGTCGGCCTGCGCGACGTGTACGGCGAGGAGTTCCTGCTGGCCCGGCCCCTCCTGGAGTCGCTGCGGGCCGAGGACGACGCGATCCTGCTCGTCGACGAGGTGGACCGCCTCGGCATCGAGGCCGAGGCGCTGCTGCTGGAGCTGCTCGCCGAGCGGCAGGTGACCGTGCCGGAGCTGGGCACGATCCGGGCCCGGCGCGCCTGCCCGGTCCTGCTCACCTCGAACAACTCGCGCGAGCTCTCCGAGGCACTGCGGCGCCGCTGCCTCTTCCTGCACGTCGACTACCCCGACCCCGAGCGCGAGCGCGCCATCGTGCTCGACGCGGTGCCCGGCCTCGACGCCGACACCGCGGACCGCGTCACCACGGTGGTCGCCACCCTCCGCTCGCTGGACCTGCGCAAACGACCGTCGGTGGCGGAGACGCTGGACTGGGCGCGCTCCCTGCTCGTGCTGCACCGGGCCGGCCGGGCCCCGGACCTCGACCTCGACCTCGACACCGTGCGCAGGGGGCTGCCGCTGCTGCTCAAGAGCCGGCACGACATCGACCTGGCCACGCGCGCCCTGACGGACGCCGCCGCCGTGGGCTGACGGCCCGCGCGGCGCGGTCAGGCCGGGGCGGCGACGTCCGCCTCGGCCAGGAAGTCGAGCACCGCCTGCTTGGCCTCGAAGCGCTGGGTGGTGGAGAAGTGGTCGGTCTCGCGCAGCACGACCAGCCTGCCCTGGGGCAGTGCGGCGAGCACGCGGTCGGCGCGGCCGACCAGGTCGAGCTCACCGAGGACCAGCAGCACCGGTCCGCGGACCCGCGCCAGCGAGTCGAACGTGGGCGGCGGGCCCGTCTGGAGCGCGGAGGCGAGCACCGCCTCGACGTCGTTGCCCGCCCGCTCCGCGGCGAGCCGGATGCCGCGCATGATCGGCGCGTCGGGGTCGCTGAGCCCGGCCGCCTTCGACTCGGGCGTGGTCTGCAGCTGCGCGTCGGCGAGCCCGAGCAGCGCGACCCGCCCGAACAGGTCGGGGCGCTCGACGGTCGCGGTGAGCCCGAGCACCGAGCCGGCCGAGAAGCCGACCAGGTCCACCGGGCCGATCGAGGCGCACAGGTCGACCAGCCGACCCGGCCCCGTCTCGCCCGCGCCCAGCAGCGGCGCGGCGCCGTGCCCGGGCATGTCGAAGCCGACCACGCGACGCCCCTCGGCCTCGAGGAGGTCGACCCAGCCGTGACGGCGCCAGTTGTGCTCGAAGGTGCTCCCCAGGCCGTGCACCAGCACGACCGGCCGTCGCTCGTCGCTCATGGCCCGAAGGTAGCAAAATGAGAACTAAAAGACGTATTATTTATCTCATTGTGCGAACCGACCTGCTGCCGCTCACCCAGCACCTCCGCTCGATCGGGGTCCCCGTGTCGACCGGGGAGGTGCTCGACACGCGCGCCGCGCTGCGCCTGGTCGGGGACGACCGCGCGACCACGGTGCTGGGCTGCACGCTGGTCAAGACCCTGGAGCACCGGCGGGCCCTGGCCAGCGTCGCCGACCTGTTCGCCGGCGCCGCCGAGCGCGACGAGGCGGTCGCACAGCGGCTGCGCGACCTCGACGAGGAGCAGCTGCACGGATTCCTCCTCGGCGTCCTGGCCCGCGAGGACGGCCACGGCCTGGACGCCGCCGCCGCCGAGGTCGTCGACCGCTCCGTCACGATCCGCCCCGGCGCGCCCGTCGCCGGCACCGTGCACGCGCTCCGCGCCTTCCGCGCGGCCCGGCCCGACCGGCTGCGCGGCGACCTCTCCGCGCTGCTCGGCGACGGCGTCGACGACCCCGCGGACCCCCTCCGCGCGCTGCGCCGGCGCCGCCACGAGGCCGAGGTGGAACGGCGCCTGGACCTCCTCCGGCACGCCCTCGAGCGCCAGGTCCGGGCCCGCCTGGTCACCGACCGCGGCGCCCTGTCGGTCGCCCGCGCGGTCCGCGCCACGCTGCCCGACGACGTGGACCTCCTCACCGGCCCGAGCGCCGAGGTCGACCGCCTCGGCACGGTGCTGTCGACGCTCGCCTCGCGGCTGGAGCGACGGCTGGCGGCCGACGACGCGACGACGCCGTCGGGCCGGATCGACGTCCGCGCGACGCTGCGCGAGGCGATGGCCACCGGCGGCGTGCCGCTCACCCCGCGGTTCGAGCCGCGCCGGCCGCCGCGGCCGGACCTGGTCGTCCTCGCCGACATCTCCGGCTCCGTCGCGCCGTTCGCGCGCCTGACGCTCGCCCTCACCCGGGCGCTGCAGCGCCGGTTCCACGGCCTGCGCAGCTTCGTCTTCGTCGACGGCGTCGACGAGGTCACCGACGTCGTCGGCCGGTGCACGAACGTGGTCGACGTCGCCGAGGAGATCGACGCGCGCGGCCTCGGCGTCCACCTCGACGCCCGCTCCGACTACGGCCGGGCCCTCACCTCCTTCTGGCGCACCTGGGGCCACCAGGTCGGCCCGCGGACCGTCGTACTGGTCCTCGGCGACGGGCGCAGCAACTACCGGCCGGCGATGGAAGCGAGCCTCGCCGCCCTGTCCCGGCGCGCGGGCCGCGTCTACTGGCTCAACCCCGAGCGGCGCGCGACCTGGCACGACGGAGACAGCCTGATCGCGACCTACGCGCCGCACTGCACCGGCGTCCACGAGTGCCGGACGCTGCGCCACCTCGAGGAGTTCGTCCACCGCCACGTCCGCTGACCGCGGCCGGGGACCGTCCCCGGCGCACCCGAAGGGAGACCACCTTGTCCGACACCACCCTGTCCGACGCCCCACCCACCACCCACGTCTCCGCGGCGATGGCCGACGCCGTCGGCACCGAGATCGGCCGGTCGGTCAGCCACCCGGTGACCGACTCCGACATCCGGCGCTGGGCGATCGCGGTGTACTGGCCCGATCCCCCGCCGAGCCGCTTCCTGGAGCCCGCTGCCGACGGTGGCCCGCTGGTCGCGCCGGAGGAGATCAACCCGTTCGCCTGGTCGGTGGCCAGCCGGTCCGAGGACCCGCTGGAGGGCACCACGGGGCACGACCCGGACCGGACCGAGAAGCAGGTCGGGATCGAGGGGCCCGGCCTGACGAACATGCTCAACGGCGGCCTCACCGTCGAGTACGGCGTGCCGATCCGCGCCGGGGACGTGATCACCAGCGTCCGGCGCCTCGGCCCCTACTCCGAGCGCGAGGGGCGGCTCGGCCTGATGCTGTTCAGCCGCACCGAGGACACCTGGACCAACGCCGACGGCGAGGTCGTCCGGCACACCGTCAACACCCTGATCCGCTACTGAGGAGGCCCGGAGATGACCACCGCAACGACCAGCACCACCAGCACCGGCCCCTCCCCCGCGGCCGAGGTCGGCGCCGAGATCGGCCCGTTCGTCCGCGAGACGGGCTTCGACAACTGGAACCGCTACGCCGCAGTCAACGACGAGTTCGTGCCGATCCACATGGACGACGAGGCCGGCCGCGCCGCCGGCATGCCCGCCGCCTTCGGGATGGGCAACCTGCAGTGGTCCTACCTGCACAACCTGGTCCGCGACTGGGTCGGCGAGCACGGCCGCATCGTCCGGATGGCGTGCGAGTTCCGCACCCCCAACCTCAAGGGCACGGTCACCGCGCGCGGCCGGGTCGCCCGGGTCGAGCCCGGGGAGGACGGCGCCACGCTGGTCCACCTCGAGGTCTGGACCGAGAACGCGGCCGGCAGGCCGATGGCCCCGGGCACGGCGGTCGTCGAGCTGGCCGCGGGGTGAGCCCCGGCTGAGCGGCGGCCCACCGGGCCGCCGCGAGCGACGGGGCCGGCGGAGGATCCTCGATCCCCCGCCGGCCCCGTCGCGACCGCACCCCTGTCAGCCGGCGAACGGGTCGCCCTTGATCTCCTCGTCCGAGAAGAAGAACGGCACGCCGAAGCTGTCCGCGGTGTCGGTGACCAGCAGCCCGGGGCGGGGACGGTGGGTGCCGACCCCGTTGGAGTTCAGCCAGCGCTCGGCCGAGTCGACGTCGAGCACCTTGAACCGGAGGCTGTAGATGAAGTTGCCGTACTGGGCCACGTGCCGGCCCAGCGCGGAGTCGGGGTCGGTCGGCGCGGCCAGCTGGAGCAGGCAGTCGCCGAGCTGGACGGTCACGTAGCGGCACCCGAGGTCGGGGTCGATCCCCTCCTCGACCGGCACCGCCTGCATGGTGTCGACGTACACCTGCACGGCGGGCTCGAGCTCGCGGACGCCGAGGGTGACGTAGGAGAACCGCTCGATCGTCAGCGGGTGCAGCTTCCACAGCTGCACCTGCGAGGACCACGAGTCGAGGTCCCGGGGGTCGTTGGGCATGTCGTGCTGGCAGAGCTCGACCATCAGCCCGGCGGTGTCCTTGGGGCTCGGGTAGAAGTAGGCCACGTCGGGGTCCATCTTCTCCAGCCGGCCGCCGCCGGGCTTCCCGATGTAGATGCCGCGCTCGATCATCCGGTTGCCCAGGCCCTCGAGGTCCTCGACCTTGTAGCCGACCGAGTGCAGGTGCTGGCCGAACTTGGTGAAGAACCGGCCGACGGGCTTGGCCGGGTCCGCCGGCATCTTCGGCGCCATCACCTCGACGCAGAGGTCGCCCAGCATCCACAGCGTGGCGTAGCGGTCCTCGATCGGCAGGTAGTTGGGCTCGTCCGGGCAGAAGTAGCCGAGCCCGCCGAGCACCTCCTGGTAGAACTTGTTGAGCGTCGACACGTCCTCGGTCATGTGGATGACGTGCACCATCTGGCCGATGCCGTAGTCGCCGGTGGTCTGGGGCTGCTTCTTCATGACGCGTCCTCGTAGGTGTAGAAGCCCCGCCCGGTCTTGCGGCCCAGCAGGCCGAGCCGGACGTACTGCTTGAGCAGCACGGGGGGCACGAATCGGGGATCCTGGTACTCCTCGTACATCGACGCCGCCATGTCGTGGACGATGTCGAGGCCGATCAGGTCGCTCAGCCGGAACGGACCCATCTTGTGGTTGAAGCCGAGCGCGATCACGTCGTCGATGGACTCCATGTCGGCCACGCCGCGCTCGTAGGCGCGGATCGCGTCGAGCAGGTAGGGCACGATCAGCTGGTTGCCGACGAAGCCGGGCACGTCGTTGACGACGACGGGGCTCTTGTCGAGGAAGCGGGCGAAGTCGACCATCGCCTGCACGTGGTCCGGCTCGCTGACCGGCGTCTTGATGACCTCGACCAGCTTCATCGCGGCGACCGGGTTGAAGAAGTGCAGGCCGACCACCTGCGGGGCCCGGTTGGTCGCCGCGGCCAGCACGACCAGCGGGATCGTGGAGGTGTTGGAGGCGATGAACGCCTCGGGCGCGACGATCTTGTCGATCTTCCCGAGGACGTCCTTCTTGAGGTCGACGTCCTCGTAGACGGCCTCGACCACGAGGTCGCTGCCCGCGATCGCGTCGAGGTTGTCGGTGAACGTCGCGCGCGTGCTCGCCGCCTCGGCCTGCTCGGCGGTGATCTTGCCGCGGCCCAGCGTGGCCGCGAGCCCCTCGTCCAGGCGGGCCCGGGCGCTCTCGGCCTGGCGCCGGGTCCCCTCGACCCCGACGACCTCGAGACCCT
Organism: Nocardioides sp. YIM 152588; assembly: GCF_040191335.1. Taxonomy (NCBI): domain Bacteria; kingdom Bacillati; phylum Actinomycetota; class Actinomycetes; order Propionibacteriales; family Nocardioidaceae; genus Nocardioides; species Nocardioides sp. YIM 152588. The sequence goes on from NZ_JBEGDJ010000005.1 coordinate 60,808, forward strand.
TGGTGGCGGCGACCTGGATGATGCCGCTGCCCATGGTTCCGCAGCCGACGACGGCGAGTCTCTTGATCTGCATGCGCTCTCCTCCTGTGTGACGGGCTGTGTGACGGGCTGTGTGACGGTCTGTGTGCTGTCCGCGGGCGTGCGGTCGTGCCGGCCGGGGTCGGTCGGCGGTGCGGCACCGGGACGGGACCGGGCGGGCGCCCGGCTCAGTCGACGCGGACCACCACGGCGCCGCCCTGGCCGCCGCCGGCGCACATCGTGGCCACGCCGATGCCACCGCCGCGCCGGCGCAGCTCGTGCACGAGCGTGGTCAGCATCCGCGCGCCCGAGGCCGCGACCGGGTGCCCGATGCTGCAGCCGCTGCCGTGGACGTTGACCTTCTCCTCGTCCAGGCCCAGCACCCGGCAGGCGGCGACGGGGACCGAGGCGAACGCCTCGTTGATCTCCCACAGGTCCACGTCCGCGGCCGCGAGACCGGCCCGGCCCAGGACCTTCCGGGCGGCGTCGATGGCGCCGTCGCCGGTGAAGCGCGGGTCGACGCCGACGGCCGCCCACGCCTCGATGCTGGCCAGGGCCTCGAGCGACTCGGACCGGGCGAGCTCGTCGCTGGTCAGCGCGAGCGCGGCGGCCGCGTCGTTGGCGCCGCTGGCGTTGCCGGCGGTGATCGAGAAGCCCTCGATCTCGGGGTGCAGCGGCTTCAGCGCCGCCAGCCGCTCCATCGAGGTGTCGCGCCGGGGGTGCTCGTCGACCGCGAACTCCGCGACCGAGCCGTCCTTGAGGGTGACCTTGAGCGGCGCGATCTCGTCGTCGAAGGCGCCGGCGTCGATGGCGGCGACCGCGCGCTGGTGCGACCGCAGCGCCCAGGCGTCCATGTCCTCGCGGGTCAGCCCGTACTTCTGCGCGATGTTGAAGCCGACCGAGAGCGTGACGTCGTCGGTCGCGTCCTCGGTGAACGGGAACGTCGGCGGGGTGTGCTGGCGGTACTCGTCGACGGTGCCGGGCGTGCGCCAGCTCAGCACCGGGCTCAGCGAGGAGCTCTGCACCCCACCGGCGATCACCGCCCGCTCCATGCCGGAGATGATCGAGGCCGCGGCGAACCCGGTGCTGGTGAGGCTGCTCGCGCAGTGCCGGTTGAGCGCCACCCCGGGCACCCGGGTCATCCCGGCCGCGACCGCCGCGTAGCGACCGACGTCGCCGCCGCCGTAGAGCGACTCGGCCATGACCACGTCGTCGAAGCGCTCGGCCGGCAGGCCCGACCGGCGGACGGACTCGGTGACGACGTGGGTCGCGAGGACCTCCGCCGGGGTCTCGGTCAGCGATCCCTTGCGCGCGGTCCCCACCGGGGTGCGCACGGCGCTGACGACAACAGCCTTGGTCACAACGTCCACCTCTCCGTCTTCGTCTGTCTTCGCTCTCCCACATCGCCGACCGGCGACCCTTGGCAGGCTAGGTGAATAGGTATATACATGTAAAGAGGTTAGATAATTAAGGAGATCTCATGGACCTGACTGGTGCCAGCGCCGTCGTCATCGGCGGAACCGGCGGATTCGGCAGCGCGACCGTGCGGCGGCTCGTCGCCGCCGGCGCGACCACGGTGATCGCGGACGTCCGCGACGACGCCGGCAAGGCGCTCGCCGACGAGCTCGGCGAGAAGGCCGTCTACGCGCACACCGACGTGACCAGCGACGCCTCGGTCGCCGAGACCTTCCGTGTCGCCGAGGACCTGGGCCCCGTCCGCGCGGTCGTGGTGGTCCACGGCGGTGGCGGCGCCGGCGGCCGGCTGCTCGGCCGCGACGGCACCCCCGTGCCGACCGAGCTGTTCGCGCAGAGCATCGACATCTTCCTCAACGCCACCTACCGGGCCCTCAGCATCGCCGCGGCCAGCATCGCGAGGTCCGAGCCGCTCGACTCGGGCCAGCGCGGCGTCGTGGTCACCACCGCCAGCATCGCCGGCCTCGAGGGACAGGTCGGGCAGACGGCGTACGGCGCGGCGAAGGCCGGCGTCATCGGCCTGACCCTGCCCGCGGCCCGCGACCTGGCCCCGGTCGGCATCCGGGTGGTCACCATCGCGCCGGGCACCTTCTTCACGCCCGCCTTCGGGATGTCGGAGGAGGAGGCCTACCAGCGCTTCGGCACGGCCATCCAGAACCCCAAGCGGATGGGGCGCGCCGACGAGTACGCCGCGCTCGCGCTGCACATCGTCGACAACGACTACCTCAACGGCGAGACCATCCGGCTGGACGGCGCGCTGCGCTTCCCCGCCAGCCCGAAGAAGGGCTGACCGCCCGCCGACCACCACGGCACGCACCGTTCCTGCTCGCCGCCGCTAGGGCGTGCCCGCGGCGGCGAGCAGGAACGGCACCATCCGCAGGGAGCGGAGCTCGTCGTTGAGGTGGGTGCACGCGTGCACCCCGCGCAGCTCGGTGCGGACCGAGCCGTCGATCGCGGCGACCTCGCTCCCCGCCAGCCGGGAGAGGCCGGCGGTGGCCAGCGGGCAGTACTCCATCGGCAGGTCCCCCGGCCGCGCCTCGACCCGCTCCACGACCAGCGGGTCGCCCGCGAGGCGGGCGCTGACGCCGTACTCGTGGATGATCAGGTCGGAGCCGTTCGGTCGCCGGAAGGTGTCCCGGAAGTAGCCGTCGAACGCGACCGCGCCCGACGGCTCGCGCGCCACCTCGACCAGGCGCCGGCGGCGCACCGCACCGGGCGGCAGGGGCTCCTCGCGGTGCCAGACCAGCGGGTCGTCGGCGTCGACGAACTCCTCGGCCCGGGCCCGGTCGAGGAAGCGTCGGGTGGAGAACTCCTCGTCGTGCTCCGCGAGCTGGTGGAAGCCCACGCAGACCGTCCGCACGGGACCGCGCAGGCGTCCCTGCGGCCCGGCCACGACCCCCTCGTAGAGGCGCCCGTAGCCGCTGGCCACCAGGAAGCCCGGCACGTCGTCGAGGATCGCGTCCCGGCGGTCGCCGACCGCGCCGACGGCGCGCCGGCGCCCCGGTGGTGCGTCGTGCCGGGAGCGCTCGGCCGCCAGCGCCTTCCGCAGCCCCCGCTGGGCCGGGAGGCCCACCAGCAGGTCCTCGAGCTCCGGCTCGCCCGGGCAGCCCTCGACGACACCGGACGGATCCAGCTCGCAGACCACCCCGTCGTACGCCGTGGCCAGCTCCCTCGCGGGGCCCGGGCGCCGGCGCAGGTCCCGCACCGACGCGCTCAGGACGCTGCCGCGCTCCCAGGAGCCGCGCGGGGCGACCTGGAGCGTCACCGTCCGGCGCACGGCCCCGGCGGCGGTCGGCTCCAGCCACGCTCCCCCGCCGGGGAGGGCGTCGGCGGAGGCGGTCATGCGCGCGCTCCGGCGACCGGGACCCGGGGCGCGACGGCGGGCGGCCCGTCGAGGGCGTCCACCAGGCCCCAGTCCCGCGCGGTGACGGCGTCCAGGGTGGCACCGGTCAGCATCAGCCAGTTCGCCCGGTGCCGACCGAGCCGGCGGACCAGCGAGCAGGTGCCGCCGGCGCCGGGGATCAGCCCCATCGCGACCTCCGGCAGCCGGAAGGTCGCGTCGGGCGCCGCCAGCACCCGGCGCGCGAACGCGGCCAGCTCGACGCCGGCCCCGACGCTCGGGCCGTGGACGCGCGCGGTGACGCGGTCGGCGACCCGGGACAGGGCCAGGGCCGGGTGGCGGGTGGCGCGCACCGCGTGCGCGGTCGCCGGGTCGTCGACGCGACCGAACTCGGACAGGTCCCCGCCGGCGGAGAAGCACGCGCCGGCGCCGCTGAGCTCGGCCTCGACCTCGGGCGCCACCTCCAGCAGCTCCAGCGCCGCGACCAGGTCGTCGCGCATCCGCGAGTCGATCGCGTTGCGCACGTGCGGACGGTTGAGCCGGATCCGCACCAGGCCCTCGTGGTGCCGGACCTCCGCGGCGTGCTCCGGCTCCGGCCGCTCGCGCGGCGCGGGACGCGCCGCCAGCCAGTCGCGGTAGGCGTTGCTGCCGAGCAGGGTCGAGTACGTCGCGGACTCGGCCCAGATCGCCTCGGCCGGCGCCAGCCGCTGGGAGACCCGGGTGAGCGCGACCAGCGCGTGGCAGGCGAGCGGCTGGGCGGCCACGACGGCGGCGAGCGCCTCCGGGTCGGCGTGCACCCACGGGGCCGGCGGGTCGGCCCGGGTGCTGAGGCACACGTCGGCCGCGGCGAGCAGGGGCGCGGCGGAGGCGGGCACCCGGTCGGGGTCGGCGAGCAGCACCACGACGGTCGGCAGGTCGCCGACGGCCCGCGCGACCGCCTCCGGCTCCGGCGGCCACTCCTCGGGCGCCAGCACCAGCGGCTCGCCGGTGCCGAGGACGCCGAGCTCGGCCGCCAGGGTCGAGCGCCCCACGCCGCAGGCCAGGGTGCGCAGGTCCGTGATCCGCATGGCCGCGGCGATCAGCGTCCCGCGGCCGCCGGCTGGGAGCGGATCGCCCGCATCGCCTCGTACATCGGCTCGAGCTCGTCGAGGCCCGCGCCGAGGTCGGCGAGCAGGGACGCGGCGACGCTGACGTCCTTGTCGACGAACTCCGCCGTCGACTCGGAGAAGCCGCGGACGGTGGTCCGGTTCGCGATCATGCCGAGGACCGCGCTGTTGCCGCTGCCGTGCTGGACGGCACGCAGCAGCGCGCCCTCGTCGAGGTCGAGGCGCTCCGCGAGCCGCGCGGCCGCGGCGAGCACGCCGATGTTGGCCCCGAAGACGGCGTTGTTGAGCAGCTTGACCTTCATCCCGGTGCCGGCCGGGCCGAGGTGGATCACCGGGTCGCCGTAGGCGGACAGCACGGGCTGGGCCTGCGCGAACGCCGCCTCGCTGCCGCCGACGAAGAGGGTGATCTCGCCGGCCGCGATGTTGTGCGGGCCTCCGCTGACCGCGGCGTCGACGTAGGCGCAGCCGCGGGCGGCGCAGGCCTCGGCGAGCAGCTCGGAGGTGCGCGGGCTGCTGGTCGTGTGGACCACCAGGAGGGAGCCGGGCGCCAGCCCCGCGACCAGTCCGCCGTCGAGGCAGACCTCGCGCACCTGCTGGTCGCTGTAGACGTTGACGACCACCGCCTCGGCGCCCACCGGGACGTCGCGGAGGTCGGGGGTGATCTCGGCGCCGTCGGCGGTGAACGCCTCGACCTCCCAGTCGAACCGGTAGTGGACCCGGACGCTGTGCCCGGCGGCGATGAGCCGCTGCAACATGGGGCGCCCCATCCGCCCGGCACCGACGAAGCCGATCTGCATGTGTCTCTCCTCTGGATGCCGCTCGCTGCGGCTGGATGCCGGGTCCCGCCGCCTCTCGGGAGGTGACGGCGGGACCCGGCGGCTCGGGTCGGTGCGGGTCAGGCCGGGAAGTTGAAGATCCGGCGGGCGTTGCCCTCGACGATCAGGCGGGCCTCGTCCTCGGGGACGTCGGCCAGCTGCTCGGCGAGGAGCTTGCGAGTGTGCGGCCAGTTGCAGTCCGAGTGCGGGTAGTCGCTCTCGAACAGGATCTGCTCCACGCCGATCTGGTGCCGCTGGTCGATGCCCACCTGGTCGGAGACGAAGCACCCGAAGATGTGGTCCTTGAACAGCTCGGACGGCCGCTGCTCGGCGTTGATGTTGCACCAGTAGCGGTGCCGCTCCCACGAGTAGTCCGTGCGCTCGAGCAGGTAGGGCATCCAGCCGGTGCCGCCCTCGGCGAGCACGAACTTGAGGTTCGGGAACTTGTGGAAGACCGGCGAGACCAGCAGGTCCACCATCGCCATCATCGAGTTCATGCCGAACAGCGCGATGGTGATGAACATGTCGCCGTCCGGCGCGGTGCCCAGCGGCACGCCGCCGGAGCCGAAGTGCGCCGACAGCGGGAGGTCGGCCTCCTCGGCCGCCTTGAAGATCGGGTCCCAGTGGTCGGTGTGGAACGACGGCAGCCCGAGCTTGTGCGGGGCCTCCAGGAAGGTGACCGACTTCGCGCCCTTGGCGGCGGTCCGCTCGATCTCCTTCACCGACGCCTCGACGTCCCAGAACGGGACCATCACGAGCGGGATCTGGCGCCCCGGGTCGAAGGCGCACCACTCGTCGAGGATGAAGTCGTTGTAGGCCTTGACGCACTCCAGGGCCAGCTCCGGGTCCTTCGACTTCCAGAACGTGGAGCCGGCGAAGCCGCCCATGTTCGGGAAGCACATCTGGGCGTGGACGCCCTCGATGTCCATGTCGGCCAGGCGCGACTTGATGTTGTGGCAGCCGTCGCGCATGTCGTCGTAGGAACGGGGGTCCATGCCGAACTCGCGCGGGTGCTTGCCGGCGACGGCGTTGAGCGCGAAGTTGCCGGAGGCCGCGCCCTCGAAGATCCAGGCGTCGTTGCCGTCGGGCAGGCGCTCGATCCGGGGGGCCTCGTCCTTGAACTTGGCGGGCATGCGGTCGAGCCACACGTTCGCGTGCTCGATCACGTGGTCGTCGACGGAGATGATCTTCGCGTCGTCGGGCAGTCCCATGGATGCCTCCTCTTTCCTTGGTGTGTCGCGGGCTGGTGTTGGGGCGGGTTCGGGGGCCGGGCGGCTCAGCGCGGGAGGCCCATCGACTCCAGCGCGGAGTCGGCGGCGTCGAGGACGACGCCGGGCTTGGCGCCGACGCCGGCCGCCAGGTCGGCGAGCAGGCGGGCGTCCTTCTGCAGCAGCGGGCCGGCGAACTGCGCGGCGCCGGCGAGGTCCCAGTCGTCACCGCCGACCATCGACACGCCGAAGCTGCGGCCGGAGCCGTTGCTCATCACGACCTGCAGGTTCTCCGGGTCCACGTCGAGCTCCTTGGCCAGGGCGAAGGCGCTCGCGGCGACGCCCATGTTCGCGGCGAGGACCAGGTTGTTGATCAGCTTGGCCCGCTGCCCCGCGCCGACCGGCCCGAGGTAGGGGATCGGGTCGCCGTAGACCTCCAGCAGCGGGCGGACCCGCGCCACGACCTCGGGGTCGCCGGCCGTCATCACCAGCAGGGACCGGGTCTCGGCGGCCTGGCCGCCGCCGCTGACGGGGGCGTCGACGATCCCGACGCCGTACTTCGCGGCCTCGCTCTCGAGCTCCACGGCCAGCGCCGGGTGGATCGTGCTGTGGATGACCACCACCGAGCCGGGTCGCATCGAGGCGATCGGCGGCCGGTGGGTCAGGCCCATGGTCCGGCTGTGCTCCGTCCCGAGCAGCACCTCGCGGACGTCGTCGTCGCTGCGCACGACGAGGAACACCACGTCGGACTCCATGAGCAGCCCGAGCGAGGTGGATGCGGTCGCGACCGGCACGTCGGCGTACTCCGCGAGCGCCTCGGGGCGCCGCGCCCACAGCGTGACCGGGGCCTTCCCCGAGGCGGCGAGCACGCGGGCCATGGGGCCGCCCTGGCTGCCGAGTCCGATCCAGCCGACCTTGAGGTCGGTCTTCGCCGAGGTGTCCGTCAACGTCGTCTCCGTTCCGGGAGGGCCCGCGGCCCTGTGCGAGTCGGGATGTGACCACTGCCACGTTTCGATGACCGTACAACGAAGTATTCATCGAACTCAAGGCTTGGGTATCACGCGTTACTGCGGCGATACTGCCGCCCTGCTCGCCCCGTTCGCAACCCCATCCGGATTATCTTTGCAAATCCATCGAAGTATGTGCTTGGCTAGCCGAACCGCACCCCACGGACCCGGAGGCAGGATGAACAACCAGGTGGCCGACGCCGGCACAGCTCCGCGCGAGGACACGGCGTCGCGCGAGGACGTCGTGGCGGACTCCCCCGCGGACGGGTCCGTCGAGCGGGACCGCGTCGTCATCCGCTTCGCCGGCGACTCCGGCGACGGCATGCAGCTGACCGGGGACCGGTTCACCTCCGAGACGGCCCGCTTCGGCAACGACCTGGCGACGCTGCCGAACTTCCCGGCCGAGATCCGCGCGCCCGCCGGCACGCTGCACGGCGTCTCGTCCTTCCAGGTCCACTTCGCCAGCAGCGACATCCTGACGCCCGGCGACCGACCCGACGTGCTGGTCGCGATGAACCCGGCCGCGCTCCGCGCCAACCTCCCCGACCTCGTCCCCGGCGGCATCCTGATAGTCAACACCGACGAGTTCTCCGCCCGCGCCTGCACGAAGGTCGGGTACGCCGCCAGCCCGCTCGAGGACGGCTCGCTGGACGGCTACCAGGTGCACGAGGTGGCGATGGCCAGCCTCACCATCGAGGCCCTCTCCGCGACCTCGCTCTCCCGGAAGGACGCCGCCCGCGCCAAGAACATGTTCGCGCTCGGCATGGTCACCTGGATGTACGGGCGGCCGACCGAGGGCACCGAGCGCTTCCTTCGCACGAAGTTCGCGCGCCGGCCCGAGCTCGCCGAGGCCAACGTCCTCGCCTTCCGCGCGGGTCACGCCTACGGGGAGACGACCGAGGCGTTCGCCTCGACGTTCCGCGTGGCCCCGGCCCCCCTCGAGCCGGGCAGCTACCGGCAGATCACCGGCAACGCGGCACTGGCCTACGGGATCCTCGCCGCGGGGCACCTCTCCGGCCTCCCGGTGGTGCTCGGCAGCTACCCGATCACGCCGGCCTCCGACATCCTCCACGAGCTCAGCCGGCACAAGGCGATGGGCGTCACGACCATCCAGGCCGAGGACGAGATCGCCGGCGTCGGGGCCGCGCTGGGTGCGTCGTTCGGCGGCGCCCTCGGCATCACCACCACCAGCGGTCCCGGGGTGGCGCTCAAGGCCGAGGCGATCGGCCTGGCCGTGATGATCGAGCTCCCGCTGCTGGTGGTCAACGTGCAGCGCGGCGGCCCGTCGACGGGGCTGCCGACCAAGACCGAGCAGGCCGACCTGTCCCAGGCGCTGCACGGGCGCAACGGCGAGTCGCCGGTGCCGGTGATCGCCCCGAGCACCCCCGGCGACTGCTTCACCACCGCGCTCGAGGCCGCCCGGATCGCCGTCACCTACCGCACGCCCGTCATCCTGCTCTCCGACGGGGCGCTCGCCAACGGCTCGGAGCCGTGGCGGATCCCGCGGGTCGCGGAGCTCGAGCCGATCGACCCCGACCTGGCCACCGGGCCGAACGCGCCCGACGGCAGCGGCACGTTCCTCCCCTACCTGCGCGACCCGGAGACCCTCGCGCGGCCGTGGGCCGTGCCCGGCACCCCCGGCCTGGAGCACCGCGTGGGCGGCCTGGAGAAGGAGAACGGCTCGGGCGGCATCTCCTACGCGCCCGACAACCACGACGAGATGGTGCGGCTCCGCGCCGCGAAGGTCGCCGGCATCGCCGTCCCCGACGTGGCCGTCGACGACCCGACCGGAGACGCCGACCTGCTCGTCCTCGGCTGGGGCTCCACCTACGGGCCGATCCTCGCCGCCGTGCGACGGCTGCGCCGCCGCGGCCTGCGCGTCGCCCACGCGCACCTGCGCCACCTCAACCCGCTGCCCGGCAACCTCGGCGGGGTGCTCGACCGGTACCGGACGGTCGTGCTGCCGGAGATGAACCTCGGGCAGCTCGCCGAGGTGCTGCGGGCGCGCTACCTCGTCGACATCCACAGCCACACCAACGTCAGCGGGCTGCCGTTCCGGGTCGAGGACCTGGAGGACGTGCTGCTCGTCCACCTCCAGGAGGGCGCATGACCGCCATCGACCTCGGGATGCCCGCGCGTGGCGGGCTCGACGGCGTACCGGCCGCCACCGGGCCGCTGACCGCGAAGAGCTTCACCTCCGACCAGGAGGTGCGCTGGTGCCCCGGCTGCGGGGACTACGCGATCCTGGCCACCGTCCGGGCCCTGCTGCCCAAGCTCGGGATCCGCCGGGAGAACACCGTCTTCGTCTCCGGCATCGGCTGCTCCAGCCGGTTCCCGTACTACCTCGAGACCTACGGCATGCACTCGATCCACGGCCGCGCGCCGACGATCGCCACCGGCCTCGCCGTGGCCCGGCCCGACCTCTCGGTGTGGGTGGTGACCGGCGACGGCGACGCGCTCTCGATCGGGGGCAACCACCTCATCCACGCGCTGCGCCGCAACGTGAACCTGAAGGTGCTGCTCTTCAACAACCGCATCTACGGGCTGACCAAGGGGCAGTACTCCCCCACGTCCGAGACCGGCAAGGTCACCAAGTCCACCCCGCTCGGCTCCGTCGACCACCCGTTCGACCCGGTGACGCTCGCGCTCGGCGCGGAGGCGACCTTCGTGGCGCGCGCGCTCGACTCCGACCGCGCGGGCCTGAGCGCGGTGCTGGAGGCCGCCGCGCACCACCGCGGCACGGCCCTGGTCGAGATCCTGCAGGACTGCCCGGTGTTCAACGACGGCAGCTTCGACGCGCTGCGCCGCCCGGAGACCGCCACCGGACGGCTGATCAGGGTCACCGACGGGCAGCCGATCCGGTTCGGCCCGCCCGGCGAGGACGGGCTCGGCTCCCTGGCCGTCGTCCGGTCCGGCTTCGGCCTCGCCGTCGCACCCGTCTCGTCGGTGGCTGCCGAGGACGTCGTGGTGCACGACGCCCGCGACCCGCACCTGGCCCACGCCCTCGCCCGGCTGTCGACGACGGACCTGGAGCGCGTCGTCACCGGGATCTTCCGCTCGACCAGCCGGCCGGCGTACGACGACGTCGTCCGCGACCAGGTGGATCGGGCGGCCGCGGCGGCCGACCGGCGCGGCGCGGACGCTCTCCAGGGGATCCTGGACGGCCACGACACGTGGGCGGTGGACTGACCACCGGCCGAGAGGCCGCCCGCGCGGCGGGGGACGCGCGGCCGGTGCCTGTAGATTGTCTGCGGCGGAGCTGCCGGGGACGAGGTGAGAGATGCAGCACGACGACGCGAACATGCCGGAGGCCTTCAAGGCGCTCGGCGACCCGATCCGCTGGGCGATCCTCCAGCAGATCGCCGCGCAGCCCGAGCTCGCCGGCTCCACCCTGGAGGACTCGCTCCCGGTCTCGCGGCCGACGATCTCCTACCACATCCGCATCCTCGCGCAGGCCGACCTGATCGAGATGACCAAGCGCGGGCGCAACCACTACTACTCGCTGCGCCGCGACGTGCTGCGGGACCTGATGACCGCGCTCGAGGCGCTGCTGCCGGGCCTGGCGCTCGTCCCGAACGAGCCTGCCGCGGGCGCACCGCCGGAGCCCGGGCTCCCGGCGGCCGGCGCCGAGGAGCGCCCGACCGGGTCGTCCACCGACGCGCTGCCGACCTGGTGATCCGGGGCGCCCGGATCAGGTCGTCTCGCCCTGGACGACCTCCAGCGAGCTGAAGTCGACGCCCGCCGGCTCCTCGGTCCCCGCGCCGTAGGCGGTGGCCAGCGCGGCGCGCATGCTGCCCAGCAGCACCCGCATGTCGAACCAGACGGACGACAGCCTCGGCCGCATCATCTGGCCGAGATCGCTGCGCCCCAGGCCCAGCACCGCGACGTCGCGGGGGACGTCCAGCCCCAGGGAGGCGGCCGCGAAGACGGCGCCCATGGCGACGTCGTCGCTGAACCCGGCGATGCCGACCCTGCCGGGCAGGCTCCTGAGCACGACCGACAGCGCGTCGGCCGCGCCGTCCGGGTCGAGCGGGAGGCCGAACAGGTACGGTTCGGGCAGCCCGGCCGCCGCGCACGCCTCGCGCGCGCCGGCGACCCGGAGCGCGTCGAAGGGATGGCCGCGCTCGTCGGAGAGGAAGGCGTAGGCGATCCCGCGGCAGCCGCGCGCGACCAGGTGCTCGACCTGGAACCGTCCGATCACGTGGTTGCTCACGGCCCCCTGCGCGTCGGCCGTGGTGCCGATCACCGGGCAGAGCCGGCGCAGCTCGGCGTCGTCCTCCGGGGAGAGTCCGCCCAGGTCGACGACGCCGGCCGGCTGCATCGCCTCCACGGCCGCCCGGAGCCGGCGCTGGCTCTGCGAGCCCGGCGGGCCGCCGAACTGCACCAGCGAGGTGAGCCCGAGCGTGGCCAGCTCCTCGCCGAGGACCTCGACGAGGTCCTGCAGGTGCGGCAGGGTCGCGTAGGGCACCACGATCAGCACGACGTCGCTGCGGCCGCGCACCAGCGCCCGCCCGGCGGCCGAGGGCACGTAGCCCAGCTCGGCGGCGGCGGCGCGGACCCGCGCGACGGTCGCCGGCGTGAACCTCCCGCCCCGGTCGTTCAGGATCTGGCTGACCGTCGCCCGGGAGACGCCCGCGCGGTGGGCGACGTCGACCGCACGCGGCTGCCGGGCGGGGACGCCGTCCCCGCCCGGCACGTCGCGCACGGCGTCGTCGAGCGTCACGGATCCTCCTGGCCAGGCCCGCCGCGGTCGCGGGACATGGCCAGCGTACCGACGCCGGCCCGGCTCGGACCGACCTCGGCCCCGGATCAGTCCTTGTCGCCGCTCATGCTGCCGGCCATCGCCGCCATGCTCGTGTCGGAGACCTTCCGGTCGTGCGTGGAGGCGTGCATGACGAAGGTGTCCAGGCGCTTCCACAGCTGCTCGCGGTGCTCGCTGAAGGTGTGCAGGTGCCCCGTCTCCGGCAGCGTGAACCCGGCCACGTCGGTCGAGCCGCTGAACGCGGCTGCCTCCTCCTCCGGCGAGCGCGTCACGTCACGCTCCGCGGCGACGAGCAGCACCGGCGAGGTGATCCTGGCCGCGTACGATGCGGAGACGCCCGGTGCCAACGCCTCGCCGACGTACGGCGGGACGGCGCTGCTCGACCACGGCACGGAGCCGGTGCGCACCGGGCAGCCGGCGGCGACGTCGACGCCGGCCAGGGTGGCCAGGTCGGTGGGCGTGACGGACGCGTCCACCTCCGGCACCTCGCCCCAGTGCCACACCCAGACGTAGTCGACCTCGGCCAGGTCCGTCACCGTGCCGCCCGCCCGGGTCGGGAACGTCGTGCCGGCCACGCTCGCACCCAGGGTGACGATGCCGTTGAAGGTGCCGTGCTCGCCCTGGGTGGCGACGACGACGTGCCCGCCGAGCGAGTGGCCGGCCGCGACGAGGCTGCCGTAGCGCACCGGGCCGAGGCCGGCGAGCAGGTTGCCCTCCGCGAGCCGGGCGGCGATGTAGGTGACGGCGTGGTGGGTCGACGCCGCGGCGTCGGCCAGCGTCGCGCCCTCCGGGGCGCTGCTCTCGCCGGCGCCGAGGTAGTCCAGCGCCACCACGATGTTGCCGCGGCCGGCGTGGTACATCGCCTCGCTGAAGCCGGGCACCGGCAGGTTGAAGTACCCGCGCCCGTAGGCCGCCCCGGGGAGCAGGAACAGGATGTCCGGGCCGGAGGCGAGGGCGAGCGCGCGCGGCAGGTAGATCGTCGCCGCCACCTCCCACGCCTCGTCGGCGGCGCCGGGCGCCGGGACCCGCACATCGTGGACTTCGATCGACATCGTGGTGCACCTCTCGGATGGGGTTTCTCGTGGACGGTTCCGGGCCGGGGCGACCCGGGGTCGGCGGGGAGCGGCTCAGACGCCGGCGCCCTCGCCGAGGTAGCTGCGGACCAGCTCGTCGCCGGCGGTGTCGGCGGAACCGGACCAGACCAGGGAGCCGCGCTGGAGGATGATCGCGCGGTCGGCGAACGCCAGCGCGCGCCCGGCGAACTGCTCGATCATGATCACCGAGCTCCCGGCGTCGCGGGCGCGCTGGAGGCTCTCGAAGACGACGTCGACCATCTTCGGCGCCAGGCCGAGCGACATCTCGTCCGCGATCACCACCTTCGGTCGCACCATCAGCGCCCGGGCCAGCGAGAGCATCTGCTGCTCACCGCCGGAGAGGGTGCCGGCCAGCTGCCGGCGCCGCTCCCCCAGCACGGGGAAGATGGAGAAGACGAGGTCGAGCCCCTCGGCGCGCGCCGCACGGTCGACGGTCAGCCCCATCCGCAGGTTCTCCAGCACGGTCAGGCCCCGGAAGACGCCGCGCCCCTCGGGGAGGTGCACCACCCCGGCGCGCCGGATGGCGTGCGCCCGCCGGGAGGTGATGTCGGCGCCCTCCAGCGAGACGGTGCCGGAGCTCGCCGGCACCAGGCCCGACAGCGCCCGGGCCAGCGTCGACTTCCCGGCGCCGTTGGAGCCCAGCACCGCGAGCGCCTGGTTGGCGCCCAGGCCGAACGAGACGCGGTCGAGGGCGAGCGCCTCGCCGTACCGGACGCTGAGGTCGGCGACCTCCAGCAGCGGCGCGCTCATGCCAGCTCACCCCCGGGGGCGACCAGCTCGCCGCCGGACGGGAGGTCGTCGACGTCCTCGCCGAGGTAGGCGGCGCGGACCGCGGGGTCGTTGCGGATCTCCTCCGGCGTGCCGGCCGCGATCTTCTGTCCGAAGTCGAGGACGTGGACCGTGTCGCAGAGCCCGAGCACCAGGGGCACGTCGTGCTCGACCAGCAGCAGGGAGACCCCCCGCTCGGCGACCACCTTCCGCATGGTCGCGGCCAGCGCCTCGGTCTCGGTCACGTCCAGCCCGGAGGACGGCTCGTCCATCAGCATCACCAGGGGGTCCGTGGCCAGCGCCCGGGCGACCTCCACCAGCCGGCTGGTGCCCAGCGGGAGCCCGAGCACCGGCTGGTGCTGGACCTCCGTCAGGGAGAGCTCCTCGACGAGGGCGTCGACGTGCTCGGTCTCGTCCCGGTCGGCCCTGCCGAGCAGGCCGCGCCCGTCGAAGAGGTCGGTGAGGATGCGCCGCCGGTGGTGGCGCATCCGGTGCGCGAGCGCCACGTGCTCGCGCACGGTGAGCGAGGCGAACAGCTCCGGGTGCTGGAAGGTGCGGGCGAGTCCGCGGCGGGCGCGCAGCTGCGGCGGCGCCGCGGTGACGTCGGCGCCGAGCATGCGGACGCGGCCGGCGGACGGGCGGAGCAGGCCGGAGAGGACCCCGAAGAGCGTGCTCTTGCCGGCGCCGTTGGGGCCGACCAACCCCACGATCTGGCCGGCCGGCACCGCGAGGTCGACCTCGCTCAGCGCCACCAGGCCACCGAACCTCATGGTCACCCCGCGGGCCTCGAGCCGCGGCTCCTCGCTCTGTGCGTGCTTACCGGTCATCGGTTCTTCCTCCCTGTGACGGACGTGCGGGTTCGTCGGTCCCGCCCGGCTGGCGCCGGGCCGGTCCGGGCGGTCATGCGAGCTCCCCGACGCCGGCCTTCTCGGGCGCCGGCGCGGCGGCGAGGCTCCGGCTCCGCCGGACCTGGCGCCGCGCCCGGGACCGGGCGATGTTCCCGGCGGTCTGGGCGATCGCGCCCTCCGGGTGCGCGGCCAGCGCGATCGCGCCGACACCGAAGAGGATCACCGGCACCTCGCCGAGCTCGACCGGCAGGTAGGTGGCGAAGATCCCGGGCATGAGCGCGTACAGGAGCCCGGCCAGCAGGGCCGCCATGATCGACCGGGCGCCGAGCGTGAGCAGCACCGCCAGCCAGACCATGCCGGCGAACGGGGCCCAGGAGTCCGGCAGCGTGCTCTGGTAGTTCATCGCCATGAACCCGCCGCCGAGCGCGGCGACGTAGGTGGCGAACGCCGAGACCAGGACCTTCGACTGCACCACGCTGATGCCGATCGTCCGGGCGCCGTCCTCGCTCCACCGGACGGCCCCGAGCGCCATCCCCGCCGTGGAGCGGCGCAGGTTGAGCACGAGCAGCCCGAACACCACGAAGGCGGCGAGCGCGAGGTAGGCGAACGCGGCGTTCTCCAGCGCGAAGGTGGGCCGGGAGACGAACACGCCCGAGCCGTAGTTGTAGAACCGGTCCTCGGTGATCACCAGCGTCTGCGCCAGCAGTCCCGCGGTGAGCGTGACCAGGGCGACGTAGAGCTCGCCGAGCCGGATCGTGAGCAGGCCGATCAGCACGCCGACGGGGACCACCAGCAGCGGCGCCACGACGACCGCGACCAGCGGGTCCCAGCCCCGGGTGGTCGCGAACTCCCCGACGAGCAGCGCCCCGATGCCGGCGAAGCTGATCTGGCAGAGCCAGACCATCCCGCCCTCTCCGGTGACCAGCGTGTAGGAGAGCAGGATGATCCCTAGCACGATGCCGGTCGCCACCAGGCCGGTCCAGTAGACGTCGAGGACCTGCGGCAGCAGGGCGACCACGCCGACGAACACCACGGGCAGCGCGACGCCGAGGTTCACCCGTCCGAACCGCAGCGCGGGGGCCGGCACCGCGCTCGGGTCCCCACCCTCGGCCTTGATGGCCCGGTCCAGCGGCCCGCCGGTCTGCACGTCACCGGTCATCCCCCGCAGCGCGTAGTAGACCAGGGCGACGAACATGAACAGGAACGGCACGCTCGGGATGAACGCCTGCGCGAAGGCACCGTCGGGGGTGATCCACTTCTGCGGCACGGTGGTCACCAGCCCCATGGCGAGCGCGATGCCGATCGCCAGGGGCAGGTTGCGCAGCCGGGCGGCGACCACCGCGGCGAACGCCGCCGCCATCAGCCCGGTCATGCCGGCCACGTGCAGCCCCGCCGTCGGCGCGATCAGGATGCCGGCGAGCCCGGCGAGCGTGGTGCTCACCGCCCACACCCCCATCGAGATCCGCGACGGGTTGCTGCCGCTGAGGCTGGTGAGCGCACCGGAGTCGACCAGCGCGCGCACCTTGAGGCCGACGTCGGTGAAGCGGAGCACGCCGACCCCGACGACCAGCACCACCGCGAGTCCGACGTACGTCGCCACCTGGTCGGCGTTCACCGTGGCGCCGAAGACGTGGAACACCTTGAGCGGCAGGGGCGCGAGCCCCGGCGCGGTGACCGCGGTCAGCTTCCCGAGGGCCAGCTCGACCAGCGGTGGCAGCGCGACCGAGAGCCCGACCGTCGCCATCAGCTTGACGACGGTGGAGCGTCCCTGCAGGAAGCGGAAGAGCAGCGCGTAGAGCAGCGTGCCGAACAGCGGCGCGAAGACCAGCAGCGAGAACGCCGCCGATCCGACGATCCCCCACTCGTGCTCGACGTGGAGCTCGTAGTAGACGCGAGCGACCGTGAAGGCCATCGCCGCGAACGCGAGGTTGAACACCCCCGACGCGATGTAGGTGACGACGAGGGACCCGGCAGCGATCGCGTAGATCGAGCCGAGTGCGAGGCCGGCGAGCAGGTACGAGAGCAAGACAACTCCCAACGTTCGAGGTCATGGTCCAGCCGGTGAGCGCGGTGGCCGACCGGGCGAACGGGCTCACCGAGTGTTGCCCCGCGATGTGACATAGGTCAATAGTTTCATTCATTTTGCTGTGACTGGGGCCACATGGGCGGCCCCTTGCTCACCCGTCGCCCCGATTCGCGGTGTTCGGAAAAGATTCATCGAACCTTGGGGGTGACACCCGTCACATCATGAGGCACTATGCAGGTCAATCAGTTTGATTATTCGACACTTCGTGATTGGACATGGAGATGCGCATGAACACGAGAGCAGCGGCAGTGGCGGCGTCCCTGGCACTGACCCTGCCGCTGGCGGCCTGCGGCGAGAACGCCGCCGCCGGCGACGCCGCGACCAGCGGGCCCATCAAGCTCGGCGTCTTCGCCTCGCTGACGGGCCCGGCCAGTGCCACCTTCAAGGCCACGCCCGCCGCCGCCGAGGCCCGGATCAAGGCCTACGAGGCGTCCGGCGGCGAGTGCGCGGATCGCGGCTTCGAGGTGGTCGAGGCGGACGACACCTCCACCACGGAGGGCGCGCTCAAGGCGGCCCAGAAGCTGGTGCAGCAGGACAAGGTGTTCGCCGTGCTGCACTCCAGCTCCTTCTTCTACGGCGCCTCCCAGTACCTCACCACGCAGGCGAGCGGCACCCCGGTCTTCGGTGGCGGCTTCGACGGCGCGCCCGAGTACAACGACGTCGAGAGCAACCTGTTCGGTGTGCTGCCGCCCCTCGGCGACTACAGCGCGACCTACAGCCTGGCCGGCGACTACTACAAGAGCCGCGGGGTCTCGAAGATCGCGATGGTCGCCTACGACTCCCCGAGCGCGGCGAACGGCCTGGACCAGACCAAGCGGTCCGCCGAGGCCGCCGGGCTGGAGATCGGCTACTACAACAAGGCGGTGCCGTTCGGGACCACCGACGTCGGCCCGATCGTGCAGGGCATCATCGAGTCCGGGGCCGACGGCCTCTACGGCGCGATGAACCCGGAGACCACCTTCGGCATCGTCGGCGGCCTCCGGCAGGCCGGGTACGACATGAAGATGATCCTGCTCGCCACCGGCTACGGCGCGGACCTGCTCAAGTCCGAGCCGGCCGTCCAGGCCGCGCAGGGCGTCACCTTCAGCATCGGCTGGCGGCCGAGCGAGCTCGGCGGCGACGCCGTCGAGGCGCAGAGCGAGGCCCTCAAGGAGTACGCCGGCAGCGAGAGCGGCGTGCCCAGCTTCTCCGAGGCGATGGGCTGGATGACGGCCGACATGTTCCTCTACGCGCTGGAGAAGGCGGGCTGCGACGCCAGCCAGCAGGAGGTGATCGACGCACTCCGCGACGACGACGGCTGGGACGCGGGCGGCCTGATGGCGCCGCCCCGCGACTTCGGCTCGGCGGAGGCCGACGAGCAGTGCTCCTACTACCTGACGCTCGAGGACCACGCGTTCGTCCCTGAGGAGGACGCCAGCCCGGCGTGTGGCGGACTGATCGAGTGACGTTCGCCGTTCCGGCGTCCGCCGGTTCCCGGGCTGCTGCCCGGGGACCGGCGGACTCGTCGTTCGAGGAGGAGGGCCGATGACCGACGAACCGCAGCGCGCGCCGGACGACGACTGGGTCGTCGGCGACCGTGTCGTGTACGTGCCGCGCTACAGCTTCGACGCCTCCTACCACCGCGGCGTCATCGTCCAGATCGAGCCGGCGGCCGACGGCGGCGCCACGACCTACGTGGTCCAGGCCGAGCCGGAGTGCGGCTTCGGCCGCGTCCGTCTGGAGCGCTCCCACCTCCAGCGTCGCTGGTGACCACCCGGACGTGCGACGACCCCGGCACCGTGCGGTGCCGGGGTCGCTGCCGTTCCGGACCTGGGATGCCGAGCGGCGTCAGTCCTCGATCTCCTGGGCGACGGTGGTGATCGCCTTCGTGCCGGCGACGACCTCGTCGCGGAACCCGACGAACCTGGCCGGCGCGCCGAAGGAGACGACCCCGACCAGGTGGCCGTCCTTCCGGTAGCCGACGACGGTGCCCTTGACCGGGCCACCGTCGAGGCCCTCGCCGGCGAGCGGGACGACCTCGTCGGCGATGTCCGGGCGCCCCAGCACCTGGATCTTCAGCCCGAACTGGTCCGACCACACGTACGGCGGGGCCAGCGTCGGCGTGTCGAGACCCAGGATGTCGGCGGCGACCATCGCCGCCTGGTCGCTCGCGCTCGTCCAGTGCTCGTTGCGCGCGTAGCGGCGGCGCGGCTGGTCCCACCAGGAGGTCGCGTCGCCGAGAGCCCACACGCCCGGCAGCGGCGGCACCCGGCCGGTGCCGCCGGCCAGCACGCCGTCGCCGATCGGCAGCTCGCTGCCGGCGAGCCAGTCGACGTCGGGCACCGAGCCGACGCTGACCAGGATGTGGTCGGCCGCCAGCTTCTCGCCGCTGTCGAGCTCGACGGTGTTCGCGTCGACGAATCGGGCGATCGCGCTGCCGGTGCGCAGGGTGACCCCGGCGTCGCGGAAGAGCCGCCCGACCAGCTCTCCGGCCTGCGGGCCGAGCGCACGCGAGCAGGGGTGCTCGAGCGCCTCGACGACCGTCACGTCGACGCCGGCGGCGACCGCGGCCGTGGCCACCTCGGCGGCGATGAACCCGCCACCCACGATCAGGAGCGTGTCGATCTGCGCGAGCTGCTCCTTCAGGTTCCGCGCGTCGCCGAGTGTGCGCAGCGTGGACACCCCGTCGGGCTGGCCCGGGAGCACCCGGGGCACGGCGCCCGTCGCGACCACCGTGGCGCCGGTGCGCAGCACGGTGCCGTCGTCCAGCATCACCGACCACACGCCCAGTCCGGTGGCCTCGCCGGTGCGGACCTCCACCCCGAGCTCCGCCAGCGCCGCGCGGTCGCAGAGCGCCGCCCGCTCCGGCTCCCAGGAGCCGGTCAGCACCTGCTTCGACAGCGGTGGCCGGTCGTAGGGCAGCTCCTCCTCCTTGCTGACGAGCGTGATCCCACCGCGGTAGCCGTGACCGCGCAGCTGCTCGACCGTGCGCAGGCCTGCGAGGCCGGCGCCCACGACGACGACGTCGTCGGGGATGACGTGACCCATGTGCGTGCTCCTTCCACTCTGTCCGGACTTCTCTCTGGCTGGTCTGGTCTCTGGCGGGCCTGGCGGGCACCTACAGGGCGGTGCCGATCAGCTTCACGTCGAGGTACTCGTCGAGGCCCTCGACGCCGCCCTCGCGCCCGAGGCCGCTGACGCCGACCCCGCCGAACGGCGCCTGGGCGCCGGTCGGGTTGATGTCGTTGACGCCGACGATCCCGAAGCGCAGCGCCTCGCTGACCCGCGTGGCGCGGCCGAGGTCGCGGGTGTACAGGTAGGAGGCCAGCCCGTACGCGGTGTCGTTCGCGCGGGCGACGACCTCCTCCTCGGTGTCGAACGGGATCACCGCCGCCACCGGGCCGAAGGTCTCCTCCCGGTAGATCAGCATCGTCTCGTCGATGTCGGCGAGCACCGTGGGCGCGAAGAAGCAGCCCCGGTCGAGCCCGTCCTCGGTCAGCCGGGTGCCGCCCAGCACCAGCCGCGCGCCGCGCTCGACCGCGTCGTCGACCTGGCGCTGCACCTTCGTCAGCGCGGCGTCGTCGACCAGGGGGCCGATCGAGACGCCGGGACTGGTGCCGGGGCCCGCGCTGAGCGTGGCCGTCCGGGCCACCAACGCCTCGGTGAACGCCTCGACGACGCCGCGCTGCACATAGATCCGGTTGGGGCTGATGCACGCCTGGCCGGTGTTGAGGAACTTCGCCAGGGTCGCGCCCTTGGCCGCGTGCACGGGGTCGGCGTCGTCGAAGACGATCATCGGCGCGTGGCCGCCGAGCTCCATCGAGACCCGCTTCATGGTGGCGGCCGCGCCCGCGGCCAGCCGCATGCCGACCTCGGTGGAGCCGGTGAACGTCAGCTTGCGGACCCGTGGGTCGGCCAGCAGGCGCTCACCGACCGGCTCCGGGCGGGCGGTCGTGACCAGGTTCGCGACGCCGGGCGGCAGCCCCGCCTCCTCCAGCAGCGCGAGCACCGCGACCGCGCACAGCGGGGTCTGCTCGGCGGGCTTGAGGACGATGGTGCAGCCGGCCGCCACGGCCGGGGCGACCTTCCGGGTGATCATGGACATGGGGTAGTTCCAGGGCGTGATCCCGGCGACCACGCCCACGGGCTGCTTGAGGACCTGGAACCGGTGCCCCCGCCGGTTGGAGGGGATGGTCCGGCCGTGGACCCGCTTCGCCTCCTCGGCGAACCACGCCAGGAAGTCCGCGGCGTAGCGGACCTCGTTCCGGGCCGCCTTGAGCGGCTTGCCCTGCTCGGTGCTCATCAGCACCGCCAGGTCCTCCGCGCGCTCGAGCATCAGGTCGTGGGCCCGGCGCAGCACGTCGGCCCGCGCGTACGCCGTCTCCGCGCTCCAGGGCCCGAACGCCGCCGCGGCCGCGTCGATGGCGCGGTCGGTCTCGGCCGCGCCGGCGTCGGCGGCGCGGCCGATCAGCTCGCCGGTCGCCGGGGCGGTGACGGGGAACGTCGCGCCGTCGTCGGCCTCGAGCCACTTGCCGTCGATGAGGAGCGTCGCCGTGTCGGCCGCGGGGTACATGTCCACACCCCGCCTCAGCGATCGCTCCGCAGCAGCAGCACGCCGCTCGGTGTCAGGCCCCCGCTGCTGACCACCGCGGTCCGCGCGTCCGCGACCTGCCGCTCGCCGGCCGCGCCGCGGAGCTGGAGCACGGCCTCCTCGACCAGGCCCATGCCGTGGGTCCGGCCGTGGGAGAGCTGGCCGCCGTGCGGGTTGAGCGGCAGCAGGCCGTCCCGGGCGATGTTCTTGCCCCCGTCGAGGAAGTCCTTGGCCTCGCCCACCTCGCAGAACCCCAGCCCCTCGATCCAGGACAGGCAGTTGAAGGTGAAGCCGTCGTAGAGCAGCGCCACGTCGACGTCGTCGGGGCGCAGGTCCGTCCGGCTCCAGAGGTGGGCGGCCGGACCGAAGACCTGCGGCTCGTGCGTGGAGGTGCTCTGTATCCACTCCGGCCGCTCGATCAGCTGCGTGCCGGCGGCCTCGATCCGCACCGGCGGGTTCGGCAGGTCGCCGGCCACGTCGACGGCCGACACGATGACCGCGATGGAGCCGTCGCAGGGCACGTCGCAGTCGTAGAGGCCGAACGGCGTCGTCACCGGGCGGGCGCCGAGGTAGTCGTCCATGGTCAGCGGGTCGCGGTAGATCGCGTCGGGGTGCAGCGCCGCGTTGGCGCGCTGGTTGAGCGCGATCCAGCCGAGCGTCTCCCGCGTCGCGCCGTACCGGTGGAAGTAGCGCTGCGCGTGCTGGCCGAGGACCTGGGCCGCCGACATCACGCCGGCCGACGCCAGCCAGCCCATGTCGCCGGCCATCGGGGAGCGACCCAGCGACAGCTTGCCGGCGCGCAGCAGGGTCTCGTGGGTCGAGGCCCACAGCGTCCGGAAGCAGAGCACGTGGCGGGCCAGACCGGCCGAGACCGCGGCGATCGCCGCGATGATCGACCCGCTCGGGCCGAAGGTGTCGCCGCCGCCGTTGTACCAGGTGGGCCGGATCCGCAGCGCGGCCTCGAGGGCCGTCACGCCGCCCTCGCCGAAGCCGCTCTCCAGACCGCCGCCGGGGTACGTCGACAGCCCGTCGATGTCGTCGACGGTCAGCCCGGCGTCCGCGATCGCCGCCTCGGCGGCGTCCATCGTCAGCTCCAGCGGGTCCACCATCAGCCGCCGGCCGAGGCGGGAGTGGCCCACGCCCGAGATCACCGCACGGTCCTCGAACCTGTCGGTCCCCACCATCGGGCGGACGTGCTCGTGGACCCGCTCGGCGGGCAGCTCGTCCTCGGGGAGCTGGGGCGACTCCGGCTGCTCCGCAGCGGGCGCGAAGACCGGCACGAAGTACTCCCCCGAGGCGACGAACCGGACCTCCATGACCATGCCGAGCCGCAGGTCGTCGGCGGCCGCGTCCACGACCAGCGCGGCGATCCGCACCCGGGTGTCCTCCTCCACCGCGACCGTGCCGGTGATCACCGGGTTCGGCAGGCCCGGCATCGCGAAGCGGGTGCTCTCGCTGAACCCGACGAGGATCCCGCGCCCGGAGACGGCCTCGGGCTCGACGCCGCGCCCGCGGCAGTGCGGGCAGCGCGGCTTCGGCGGGTGGACGAAGCCGGAGCAGTCCCGGCACCGCTGGACCCGGAGCAGGCCGTCGGCGCCCGAGGTGTAGAAGAACTCGCTGACCGGGGTCAGGAACGGGACGGGGAGCTGGAGGTCGGACATCGGTCTCCTCTCGGGCGCCGGGTCGGCGCGGGATGGGCAACGGCACCGCCCGGTGCCCTGTGCGGGCCCCGGGCGGTGCCGTGGTGGCATGCGGCCTACAGGCTCGCGGTGTCCCGCTTGCGCGTGACCGGCTCCGCCAGGCCCTGCTCGTCGCAGGCCTTCTGCACGGCGGCGATCGTCTCCTCGAGCCCGGGCCCGAGCCGCTTGCCGGGCGTGAAGGTGGCGGGCAGGTGCTTCATGCCGTTGATGACGCCCGTGGTGTCGTAGTGGACGGCACCGGCGGGGTCACAGACGAAGTCGGGCATCCGGTCCATCACGTGGGTCACCATGGTCTTGAACGCGGCCCGGGCGACGTTGGACCCGATGCAGCGGTGGATCCCCAGCCCGAAGCTGGCGTGCCGGTTGCCGGTGCGGTCGAGCTGCACGTCGTGCGGGCACTCGAACACCTTCTCGTCGCGGTTGGCCATCGCCCAGGAGAGCCACAGCCGCTCGCCCTCGCGGAACCGCACACCGGCGATCTCGGCGTCGGCCGAGACTGTCCGCCCGTCGCCCACCGCCGGTGTGTAGTAGCGCAGGAACTCCTCGGTGGCGCTGTCGAGCAGCGTGGCCCGCTCGCGGCTGAGGCGCTCCCGCTGGTCGGGGTGCTCCGAGAGCCACTCCAGCGAGTGCGCGGTCAGTGCCGTGGTGGTGTCGAAGCCACCGCCGATCAGCAGCATCACGACGCCGATCAGGTCCATGTCGCTCGGCGTGGTCCCGCCGATGTCGGCCTTGATCAGCGCGTCCACCAGGCCGGGCCGCGGGGTCTCCTTGATCTCCGCGATGGACTCGAACGCGCGCATCCCCATCTGGATCGACAGCGCCTGGATCCGGGCGTGGTCCGGGTCGTCCGGCGAGGTGTAGACGCTGGCGTGCGCCGGCTCGCAGTAGATCTCCCAGTCGGCCATCGGGAACCCGAGCAGACCCATCGTCAGCACGGCGGGCACGATGTTGGCCAGGTCGTCGACGAAGTCGATCCGCCCGGACTCGATCACCTCGTCCAGGCAGGCACGGGTCAGCTCGTCGAGCACCGGCTGCCACCGCTGCACGGCGGCCGGGGACAGGTAGGGGTTGAGCGCCTGCCGGTAGTACCGCTGGGCGGGCGGGTCCATCTCGAGGAACCCGCCGATCGTGGTGCGCTCCTCTATCGCCGGCGGCGGGATCGAGATCCCCTGGTAGCCACGGCGCTCGCCGTGGATGTCGGCGTCGTTCGACAGGAGGTCGGCCCGGCGGGCGACGTCGAACAGCTCCTGGTTGCCGCTCACGTACCAGTAGCCGCCGTGCGTGTCGTTCCAGGCGATCGGGCAGCGGCCGTGCAGCTCGTCGGTGTTCTTCTCGAAGTCGAGCCGGTAGCCGGCGTCGTGCCGGTTC
Organism: Nocardioides sp. YIM 152588; assembly: GCF_040191335.1. NCBI lineage: Bacteria > Bacillati > Actinomycetota > Actinomycetes > Propionibacteriales > Nocardioidaceae > Nocardioides > Nocardioides sp. YIM 152588. Next base: position 85,471 of record NZ_JBEGDJ010000005.1, read on the forward strand.
ATGCTGAACGTCAGCTCGTCACGCTGCTCGTCCGTGCTCTCTGTGCTCTCGGTCTTCTCGGTCGTCATTGGTCCTCGCTCCCCCTCGGGTCGCTGGTCTGGGTCCTCCGGGTCGTGGTCACGAGAGCGTGATCGCCTGCTCCGGGCAGGAGCGCGCGGCCTCGCGGGCCGCGTCCTCCTGGTCCACCGGCACCTCGCTCGCGATCGGCTGGGAGTGCCCGTCCTCGTCGCTGAGGACGAACACCTTCGCCGCCGCCATGGCGCACAGCGTGTGCCCCTGGCAGAGGTTGTCGTCGACACTCACCTTCATCGCCGCTGCCCCCGTCCTCAGACCGAGAAGTTGTTGAACTTGAGGAACGAGCCGGCGTCGACCCGGAGGTTCATGCCGGTCACGTAGCGGGACTCGTCGGAGGCCAGGAACAGCACCGCGTTGCTGATGTCGACCGGCTCGATGAACGGGATCGGCATCGCCTGCTGGACCGGGAACGCGAGCACGGCGTCCTCGTACGTCGGGTCCTCGAGGTCGGGGCGGAACGACTGGTACATCGGCTTGCTGGTGAGCATGTCGGTGTTGCAGTTCGTCGGGTGCACGACGTTCGCGCGGATCTTGCGCGGCGCGACGTTGCGGGCCAGCTCGAACATGAACGCGGCGATCGTCTGCTTGGTGAAGGTGTAGGAGGCGCCGCCCGGGTCCTCGCCGGGGGTCTGGGTGCCGACCATGCCCATGAAGGCGGCCACGGAGCCGGTCGCGATGATCGACGCCCCGTCCTCGAGGTGCGGGAGCGCGGCGTGCACGGCGTTGATCACGCCGAGCAGGTTGACGTCGACACCGTCGACCCAGGCCTCCAGCGAGCCGTTCGACTTCATCGCCGCGATGCCGGCGTTGGCCACCACGATGTCGACGCGGCCGAGCTCGGCGATGCCCTCCTGCAACGCAGCGGCGAGCTGGCCGCGGTCACGGACGTCGGCCTCGACGGCGACGATCTTGCGTCCCGTCGCCTCCACCAGCGCGACGGTCTCCTTGAGGTCGGCCGAGGTCGCCATCGCGTACCCGACGGTGGCGAAGTCCTGGCAGAGGTCGACGGCGATGATGTCCGCGCCCTCCTCGGCGAGGCGCACCGCGTGGCTGCGGCCCTGGCCCCGGGCGGCGCCGGTGATGAATGCGACCTTGCCCTCAACGCGTCCGGACATGTCTGTTCTCCTGTTCCTAGTGGGTGTCGTGGTGACGGTGGGTGACGCGAACTGCGCGATCGGGGCTCAGGCGCCCGCGGGGTAGGCCATGGTCTTGATCTCGAGGAAGTCCTCGAGGCCCTCCGTGCCCCACTCGCGGCCGATGCCGCTCTGCTTGTAGCCGCCGAAGGGCGAGCCGGGGTCGAACCAGTTGCCGCCGTTGACGCCGACCGTTCCGGTCCGGATCTTGCGGGCGAAGTTCAGCGCCCGGTCCAGGTCGGCGCTGAAGACCGCGCCGGAAAGCCCGTAGACGGAGTTGTTGGCGATCGCCAGCGCGTCCGCGTCGTCGTCGTAGGGCAGCACCACCAGGGCGGGGCCGAAGATCTCCTCCTGCGCGACCGTCGCCTTCGGGTCGACGTCGGCGATCAGCGTGGGCTCGATGTAGTAGCCCTTGTCGAACCGGTCACCGGTGCCGCCGCCGCGCACGATCCGGCCGTCGCGCCGCGCGGACTCCAGGTAGGCCAGGATGCCGTCGCGCTGCCGGGCGTTGATGACCGGACCCATGATCACGTTCGGGTCCGTCGGGTCGCCCCACGGGATCAGCTCCATGGTCGCGGACGCGATCGCCAGCACCTCCTCGTACCGCGAGCGGGGCACGACCAGCCGGCTCAGCTGCGCGCAGCCCTGACCGGCGTGGGCGCAGATGCCGCCCGCCAGCATGGGAACGACGGCGGTGAAGTCGGCGTCGTCGAGGAGCACCGCGGCCGACTTGCCGCCGAGCTCGAGGGTCACCCGCTTGATGGTGGGCGCCGCCGCCTCCATGACGCGGGCGCCGGTCCGGGTCGACCCGGTGAGCGTGACCGCGTCCACGTCGGGGTGGCTGGTGAGGATGCTCGCGATCTCGTTGTCGCTGGTCGCGATCACGTTGAGTACACCCGGCGGGAGGTCCGTGCTCCGGACGGCGATCTCGCCGATGGCCAGGGCGCTCCAGGGCGTGTCCGGAGCGGGCTTGAGCACCACGGTGCAGCCGGCCGCCAGGGCCGCCGAGAGCTTGCAGACCGCCAGGTAGAAGGGGTAGTTCCAGGGCGTGATCGCGGCGACGACGCCGACCGCCTCGCGACGCACGATCCGGTCGGTGGGCGCCCCCATGATCGTCTTGGTCGGCAGCGGGCGCTCGAACTCGTAGCCCTGGAGCAGCTCGACGTAGTGGTCGATGTAGCCGATCGCCTCGTCGAGCTGGATGCTCTGCGTCAGCGCGACCGGCGACCCGCCCTCGGCGACGACGATCGAGCGCAGCTCCTCGGCGTTGGCCCTCAGCGCCGCCTGCAACTGCTGCAGCACCCGGATCCGCAGCTCGGTGTCGGTGGACCAGTCGGTGGTGTCGAAGGCGCGGCGCGCCGCCCCGATCGCACGCTCGACGTCCGCGGCGTCCGCGTCCGGGGTCTCCCCGAGCACCTCCTCGGTCGCCGGGTTGATGTTGGGGTAGCTGCGGCGCCCCTCCGGCCCGAAGAGCTCGCCGTCGATCAGCAGGTGTTGGCCAAGTTCGGTCACGGGGTCGCTCCTCGGGTGCGCTGGGTGGTGTGCTGCGTGTCACAGATCCGGGATGTGACGCTACTCACGCAATCATCGAAGTGTCAATGATCTAACTCAATGATTCTTCGATGGATATGAAAATACTTGCTCAGGCCTGGTTCTGCGGCTCGAGGGCCGCCACGACGGCGGCGTCCCGGTCCACCGGACCGAGGACGCTGGCGCCGCCCGGCGACCCCAGCTCGTCGAAGAAGCCCGCGTTGACGCCGAGGTAGTCGACCCACTGCCGCGGCACGTCGTCCTCGTAGTAGATCGCCTCCACGGGGCAGACGGGCTCGCAGGCGCCGCAGTCGACGCACTCGTCGGGATGGATGTAGGCCATCCGTCCGCCCTCGTAGATGCAGTCGACCGGGCACTCCTCGATGCAGGCACGGTCCTTGATGTCGATGCAGGGATGGGCGACGAGATAGGTCATGGCGGGGATTCCTCGGGGCTTGCTCGGGGGCGCGGGGCCGGCTCTTCGGTCCGGCCGGCGCGGTCGGACGGAGATCACCTGGCGGTTGGGGTATAGCCAAGACCCGATGATAGATAGCAAACTTTGAAACTATCAATGGCCCAATGGCGGGAGGCGACCACATGCTCGACAGCGGCCCAGGTGAGCGCGCGGCCCCACCCGACGCACCGGACGCGGAGCCGACCCACCGGGAGATCGTGGTGGCGATGTCGGGCGTGATGCTGGCGATGCTGGTAGCCCTGATCTCCGGGACGATCGTCATCAATGCGCTCCCGCTGATCGTGCCCGACCTCGGTGGCGGCCAGGTGGCCTACACCTGGGTCGTCGTCGCCAACTCCCTCACCCTCACCGCGTCGATGCCGCTGTGGGGCAAGCTCTCCGACCAGTTCGACCTGGAGCGGCTCGTGCAGTGCGCGCTCCTGGTCTACGTGGCCAGCGGCGTCGTCTCGGCGGTCGCGCCCGGCATCGGGGTGCTCGTCGCCGCCCGCGCCGTGCAGGGGGTGGGCATCGGCGGCCTCGTCGCGCTGTCCCAGGCCGTCATCGCGCGCCTCGCGCCGCCGCGCCAGCGCGGCCGGTACGCCGGCTACATGAACGTGTGCTGGGCCGTCGGCACCATCTCGGGCCCCCTGATCGGCGGCATCGTGGCGACCTCGCCGCTGGGCTGGCGCGGCTGCTTCCTGGTCGGCATCCCCTTCGCGCTGGTGGCCCTGGCGCTGATGCGCCGGACGCTGCGCATCCCGCACGTCCCGCGCCCGGTGGAGGTCGACTACCTGGGCGGCACGCTGATCGTCGGCGGCGTCACCGTGCTGCTCGCCCTGATCTCACTCGGCGGGACCCGCTTCCCGTGGACGTCGGCGCCGGCGCTGCTGCTGGCCGGCGGGGCCGTCCTGATGCTGGCGCTCGCGCTCGTGATCGAGGGCCGGTTCGCGGCCGACCCCGTCGTCCGCCTCGGCCTGTTCCGGAGCCGGACGGTCGCGCTGTGCACCGTGGGCGCGTCGCTGATCGGCGTGACGGTGATGGGCGCGACCATCTACCTGACGGAGTACTACCAGTTCGGCCACGGGCTCAACCCGACCCAGGCGGGCCTGCTGATCGCGCCGATGGTGGTCGCGCTGGCCGCGACCGGCATCGTGAACGGCCGCGTGGTCGCCCGGACCGGATGCTGGAAGCCGATGTGCCTGTTCGGCTGCGTCGTCCTGGTGCTCGGCACCGCCCTGCTCGGCACCGCCGACCGCGGCAGCCCCGTGGCGCTGGTCGCGGCCAGCAGCGCCGTGGTGGGCGTCGGGCTCGGCGCCACGTCGGCGAACCTGGTGCTCGCCGTGCAGAACGTGGTGCCGGTCGCCGAGGTCGGCTCGGCGAGCGCGCTCGTCGGCTTCTTCCAGTCCCTCGGCGGGAGCATCGCGATCGCGGCGCTCGGCACCGTGCTCGGCAACCGGGTCGCCGCGGCGGTGCCGGAGGTCGGCCACGCCCTGCCCGCCCCGGCCAGCCTGCCGACCGCGATCCGGGAGCGCTACCAGGACGCGATCGGCAGCGGGGTCGGCGAGCTGTTCCTGCTGATGGTGCCCCTGATGGGGATCGCGCTGCTGCTGGTCGCGCTCGTCCCCGGGCGGTCGCTCCACGGGCCCGAGGGGCACCGCGAGGAGGTCCGGGCCGGCGGCGCCGGGGCGCGGAGGCGCCGCTGACCGCCGGCGCCGCCCGGGCGAGCCCGGCGAAGCCGCCGAGCCCGCCGAGCGGTGCTCAGCGATCCGCGAGGATGAGCTCCGCCGCCCGCCACGCCATCGCCATCATGGGGGCGTTGAGGTTGCCGGAGACCATCCGGGGCAGCACGGACACGTCGATCACGCGCAGGTTGTCCACGCCCTTCACGCGGCACCTCGCGTCGACGGGCTCGGCGTCGGTGGGCCCCATCGCGACCGCGCCGGAGGCGTGGTACCCGGGGCCGCCGAACATGGCGGCGTGGGCGAGCACGGCCTCGTCGCCCTGGATGAGCGGGCCGGGAACGGTCTCGATCACGACCTCCTCGGCGATCGGTGACTGCTCGACGAGCCGGCGCATCGTGGCGAACATCCCGAGCGACACCTCGCGGTCGTGGTCGGTGGCGAGGTAGCTCGGCTGGAGCCGCTGCGGGACGTTCGGGTCCGCCGAGGCGATGTGGACCGAGCCCAGGCTGTCCGGGCGGAGCGCGAAGCCCAGCATCTGGAAGCCGGGGCGTCGCTCGACCTCGTACTTGGTGATGCCGACGCCCATCGACATGGGGGTCACCAGGACCTGCGCGTCCGGCCGCTCGGCGCCGGCGGTCGCCTTGAAGAACCACAGCATCTCGTACGCCGGCGTGGCGATCGGCCCCTTGCGCGTGAAGAGGTACTTGAAGCCCTCCCAGTTCTGGTGCAGCCCGTTGTAGATCAGCTTGTTCTGTCCCAGGTCGCTCTTGAGGCGGACCTGGAGCGGGAGGCAGCGGTGCTCGCGCAGGCCCTCGCCGACGCCGTCGGACTCGACGACGACGTCGACCCCGGCCTCCTTGAGGACCGCTGCGGGACCGATGCCGGAGAGCTGGAGCAGCTTGGGGGAACCGAGGCTGCCCGCCGAGACGATCACCTCGCCGCCGCGGCCCGTGCGGAACTCGACCGAGGCACCATCCGCGATGCCCGTCACTCCCACGGCCGCACCGTTCTCGACGACGACCTTGGTGATCTCGACGCCGGTCCGCACGGTGAGGTTCTCGCGTCCGGTCGCCGGCTTGAGGAACGCCTTCGCGGCGCTCTGCCGCCGTCCCCGCCGGATGGTGCCGGGCGTGTAGCCGATCCGCTCGTCGTCGGAGGCGTTGACGTCCGCCACGCGCTGGTGACCGAGCCGGGTGGCGGCGTCCATGATCAGCGGCGACAGGTCGTCGTCGTAGGTGCGGACACCCACCTTGAGCGGGCCGCCGGCGCCTCGGGTGGCGCTCGCCCCGAGCTCGTGGTCCTCGATCGTCCGGTAGACGCGGAGCATCTCGTCCCAGCCCCAGCCGGGGTTGCCCTGCTCGACGATGCCGTCGAAGTCGGCCTGGAAGCCACGGTTGTAGACCATCCCGTTGATCGCGCTCGAGCCACCGAGGCCGCGGCCCCGGAACCAGGTCTCCTCGATGCCGAAGGGCGCGATGGGCTGGGTCTGGTTGAAGATCGCGTACGTCGGGTCGCTGCTGACCTTGGTCAGGCCCTTCGGGATCTCGACCCAGGGGCTCTTGTTCTCACCTCCCAGCTCCAGCAGCAGGACGGTCGTGCTGCCGTCGGCGCTCAGTCGGTCGGCCAGCACGCAGCCGGCCGAGCCGGCTCCGACGATGATGTAGTCGTACGTCGCCACGATGGCTCCTCGGGTTCTCTGGGACGCTCCGGCGGCAGGCGCCAGGGTGCGCCGATGCTATGCCCGCGCGGACCATTAAGGCTATAGATCTGCCTGATTGATCCGATTGGATTCCCGCCGCTCAGGCCGCCGCGGTCGCCGCATGCTTCGCGGCGGTGTAGCCGAAGACCATCGTGCTCGCGATGCTGGCCCCGGCGCCGAGGTAGGACCGCCCCATCACGCCGGCGGTCAGGTTGCCGGTCGCGTAGAGGCCGGGGATCGGCTGCTCGTCGGCCCCGATCACCCGGCCGTGCTCGTCGGTGAGCACGCCACCCGACGTACCGACGTCGGCGGGGATGATCTCGGTGGCGTAGAACGGCGCCGTCGCCACCGCGTCGACCGACGGGTTCGGTCCCTTGCCCGTGTCGCCCATGCAGCGGTGGTAGGCGGTGCGCCCCCGGCCGAACTGGGGGTCGTCGCCGCGGACCGCGTCGGCGTTGTAGCGCGCCACCGTCTCGGCGAGCACCGCCGGGTCGACCTCGATCTGCGCGGCCAGGCCCTCGAGGGTGTCGGACCGCTTGACCAGGCCCTCGGTCACCCACTCCTCGGGCAGCACGCCGGGCCGCTCCTTGCCGTTCGCGTAGCGGCGCCGGTAGACGTCGTCGGTGATCGCCCAGCACCGGCCGCCGCTCTCGGCGTAGATCGCCTTGCCGACGACCATCATCGAGTCGGCCTCGGAGACGAAGCGGCGCCCCTCGGTGTTGACCAGGATCGCGCGGGGACGGTGCCGGGCCTGGCCGAGCGTCGAGCCCGCCAGCTGGGGCACCGCGGACGGCAGCCACCACGCCTCGTCCATCTGCGCGGTCCGGGCACCGAGGCCGACCGCCATCTCCAGCACCTCGCCGGTGTCACCGGGGTTGGCGAAGGAGTACCGGCCGTCGTTCGGCTGGTCGCCGCCGTAGCGACCGCGCATCTCGGCGTTGTGCCCGAAGCCGCCGGCCGCGAGCAGCACGCCCCGGCGGGCGCGGATCCGGGTCGGGGCGCCCTCGTGGACCACCACGGCGCCCACCACGCGGCCGTCCTCCACGACCAGCTCGCTCAGCGGCGCCTCCCGCCACACCGGGATGCCGCGGTCCGCCGCGATCGCCAGCAGGTTGCCGACCAGGGCGGCCCCGTTGGAGAGCACCGTCCTGCGCCGCACCTTCGCGAGCATCGTGCGGGCGAAGACCCGGATCGCGACGAGCAGGCTGCGCAGCGACCGGTTGAAGTACTGGATCGAGCGGAGCTCGTTGGTCAGCACCACCATGCCGATGCTGGAGGCGAGCCCGGGGATCACGTTGTCCTGGAGCTCGCCGAGCCGCGCCGCGTCGAAGGGCGCCGGCTCGATCGAGCGGCCCCGCTCGTGGCCGCCCTTCGCGTCGCTGTGGTAGTCGGCGTAGCCGTCGGCGCGCAGGAAGCGGACGCCCTTGGCGCGCAGCTCCTCGACCATGGCGTTGCCCTCGACGATGTAGGCCTCGCGCCGGGCGTCGGACGAGGCCGGCCCCACGTCGCCGACCACGGCCTCGAAGTGCGCCAGGCCGTCCTCGACGGAGTCCGCCACCCCGGCCTCGCGCATCAGCGGGTTGTCCGGCAGCCAGAGCACTCCACCGGACATGCCGGTCGACCCTCCGACCACGGGCATCTTCTCCACCACGATCGTCTCCAGCCCGGCGTCCGCGGCCGTGATCGCCGCGACCAGCCCGCCTCCCCCGCTCCCGACGACGACGAAGTCGACCTCGCGGTCCCAGTCCGGCATCACGCGCCTCCTCAATAGGTCAATCAGTTAGTTCTTTGCACTATGCCACGAGGAGGCGGCGTCGTCATCGCCCCCGTCGCCGCCGTGGGACGCCGCGTTCGCCGTGCCACCGCACCCGCAGGCAGGCGACGCTGTGCCGACGCAGCGCGCCCCACCACAGGCCCGCGCCGTAGGCGAGGTCGTCGAGGCGGCGGGCGACCAGCGCCGTCGGCAGCCCCACCCCCGGCCGCTCGCGACGGAAGACCCACAGGTCGACGACCAGCGCACCCAGCACGGCGCGGCGGACCGGCGGGCTCAGCGCCGAGCCGACCAGGCCGAGCGGCCACCAGTGGCGCAGCAGCAGCGCCGACTCCTGCCGCACGGCCCAGCCCAGGCCGCGCACCGACAGCCGGGCCGCCACGGCGGTCGCACCCCGCTCGACCGGCAGCTCGCGGGCGAGGCGTCGGGTGGTCAGCGCGACCGTGGCCACCGCCACCGGCAGCGACCAGCGGCGCCGCTGCAGAACCGCCGCGGCGCTGGCCGCGGTCAGCACCGTGAGCGCCGCCGGCGCGACCCGGTCGCCGTGCCGCGCCGCGAGGTCGGCGCCGCCGGTGCCGTAGACGAACTTCCGCCCGAGCCAGCCGCCGACCGTGCCACGCACGTCGTGGCGCGCCCGCTCCGTCGGGTCGTAGCGGACCACCAGCCCCCGCTCCACCAGCCGCCAGACCAGGTCCACGTCCTCGGCGACCCGCAGGTCCGCGGCGAACCCGTCGCCGAGGTGGGCCACCCGTCCGACCAGGCAGGCCGACGGCAGCCAGCCGATCGCGGCGCCCGGCCGCACCAGCCCGCCGACGCGGCCCAGGTCGAGCGAGGAGGCGGCGGCGTCGTACCGCTCGAACCAGCGCGGCCGGTCGCGGCGCGGCTCCCCCGCGACCACCGGTCCGACCAGCGCCACCAGCGGGTCCGCGCAGTGCCGCGCGAGCCGGAGCAGCGCGTCGGCGGCGACCACCACGTCGGAGTCGACGAAGGCGACCAGCGGCGTCGCGACCCGGGCCAGGCCCGCGTTGCGGGCGCCGGCGGGGCCGCGGTTGACGGGCAGCGGCACGAGCGCCGCGCCGTGGCGCGCCGCGACCGCCGCCACGGCGGCCGGGTCGCGGGAGGCGTCGTCGACCACGACCACCGGGAGCCCGGCCAGCGCGGCCAGGCAGCGGTCGAGCTGGTCCGCCCGGTCCCGGACGGGTACGACGACCGTCAGCCCGCCGCGCGGCGTCGGGACCGCGTCGAGCACCGGGTCGGCCAGGTTCCCGTCGAGCAGGCGGCGGGCCAGCAGCGCGGAGGCGCGACCGGTCACCGTGAGCCGGTCGCCGTCCAGCAGGCCGCGGGCGCGGTCGCCCAGCCGCAGGGCGCGGGTCGGCGAGCCGCCGATCAGCACCGCGCCGCCGTCCGCGCGGACCAGGTCCGGCCGGAGCCGGACCTCGAACCCGGGCGGGAGGAGGCCGGGGTCCGTCGAGCCGGTCGGGGCGGCCGGGACCGCCGCGGCGGTCACGGGGCGAACCCGCCGTCGGCGTGCACGACCGTCCCGTTGAGCACCGCGGCCTCGCGGGTGCAGCAGTGCGCGACGGTGGCGGCCACCTCCTCCGGGCCCAGGAGGCGGCGCAGCAGCTGGTTCTCGGCGAACTCCTCGACCCCGTCCAGGCCGTAGAGAGCGGCCGTGGCGTCGAGCATCGGGGTCCGGGTGGAGCCCGGCGAGACCGCGCACGCCGTCACCCCCGTCCCGACCAGGTCGGCGGCCAGGCCCTTCACGAGCCCGACGACGGCGTGCTTGGCGGCGCTGTAGCCGGCCAGGCGGTGCAGGCCGTGGGTGCCGGCAGCGGAGGCGAGGGCCACGAACCGGCAGCCCGAGGGATCGGGGCCGGCGAGCATCGCCGGCACGGCGACGGCGGCGGTGTTCCACACGCCCCGGACGTCGACCCCCCAGAGCAGGTCGAGCTCGGCCTCGGTGGTCTCCCACAGCGGCCGGCCGCCGGCGATCACCGCGGCCGCGGCGACGACGGCGTCGAGCCGGCCCCAGCGGTCGGTCGCCGCGGCGACGGCGTCGGCCAGCGCCGACCGGTCGCGCACGTCGGCCACGTGCCCGACGACCTCGGCTCCACCGCCGGCCTCGCCGACCAGCGCGTCGAGCTCCTCCCGCGTGGCCAGCGGGTAGGGCAGGCCGGCCGCGCCGCCGGCGCAGGAGTCGACGGCGAGCACGCGGTCCCCGCGGTCGCGCAGCCGGCGTACGGTCGCGGCGCCGATGCCGCGCGCCGCGCCGGTGACGAGCACGACCCGGGGCGTCCCGCTCACGGCTCGAGCCGCTCCCACCGCGGCTCGGCCTCCGCCACGCGGGCGACGACGTCGCGCACCAGGGCGGCGAGCAGCCACCTGCCCTCCCCGGCGCTCGCGCCGGTCGGGTCGCCGAGTACGCCGTTGTGGGAGACCGCCTTGACGCCGCCCTCGCGCATCAGCGGCAGCAGCTCCTCCAGGGTGCCGGTGTTGCCGGCCTCGGCGCGGGACATCCGAACGTCCCAGGGATGCAGGTGCAGCATCAGCGAGGTCTCGGTCCGGCCCGCGTGCAGGTCGCCCTCGCCCTCGGTCACGCACGGCACCCAGTCCACGTCGTGTCCCTCCTCGGTCAGCTGCGCGACCACCGAGCGCAGTGCCGCGACGTTCCCGCCGTGGGCGTTGACGAAGACCACGCGCCGGGCCCAGGTGCGCATCGACCGGGTCAGCTCCACGAGCACGACGCGCAGCGCCTGGCTGCCGATCGAGCTGGTGCCGGCGAAGTCCTGGTGCTCCCCGCTGGCGCCGTAGCTCAGGGCGGGCGCGACCAGCACCCGGTGCCCCCGGTCGGCCAGCTCGGTGGCGGCACCGGCGGCGACCGCGGCGGCGATCACCGAGTCGGTGTCCAGCGGCAGGTGCGGCCCGTGCTGCTCGACCGCGCCGACCGGCACCAGCACGCACGCCTCCTCCTCCACCACCGTCGAGGTCGCCGACGCCAGCGTCGGGGCGTGCCGGATCATCGCCGTCACCGCAGCGCCGGGGCCGGCTCGAGCGACGCGCCGAGGGCGCGGTCGAAGCCGTCCGGGACCAGCAGGTGCTCGGGGCCGAGCTCCGCCGTGGAGGAGAGCGCCAGCCCGCGCAGCGCCGAGTCGATGCCGCCGGAGAGGACGTCGAGGACGTTCTCCACGCCGGCCTGGCCGTTGGCGGCGAGGCCCCACAGGTAGGCGCGGCCGATCAGGACCGCCTTCGCGCCGAGCGCGAGCGCCTTCACCACGTCCGAGCCTCGGCGTACGCCGCCGTCCATCACCACGTCGACCTGGCTGCCGACCGCGCCGGCGATCGGGCGGACCATCCGGATAGCGGCCGGGGTGCCGTCGAGGTTGTTGCCGCCGTGGTTGGACACCGAGATGCCCGCGACCCCGGCGTCGACCGCGCGCAGGGCGTCGTCGACCCGGCACACCCCCTTGAGCACGAACGGGGTGCCGGAGATCTGGGCCCAGGTGTCGCGCATCCACGCCACGTCGGCCCAGGTCGGCGGCGGGGTGGTCATCCACTCGTAGTAGGCCCCGAAGAAGGTGGGCGCGTCTCCCCCGGGCGGCGCCAGGTTGGGCGCGGTGAGGTCGGGCAGCCGGCCGGTCTCGCGGTACTGGCGCCCGAACTGCCACAGCCAGCGGCCCTTGGTGGCCACCTGCGGCGCGAGCCGGACCATCGCCTTGAGGTCGACCTTCTCCGGGATCTCCGGGCTGCCCCAGTCCCGGCCCATCGAGAACGACCAGTCCAGGGTCGCGATCAGCCCGGCCACGCCCGCGGCGTGCGCGCGCTGCATGCGCTGCACCATCGTGTCCCGGTCCCCGGTCCAGTACATCTGGAAGAACGTCGTGGCGCCGGTGGCGGTGACCTCCTCCACCGACTTCGAGGCGAAGTTGGACAGCCCCATGATCGTGCCCCGCGCGGCCGCGGCGCGGGCCACGGCGACCTCCCCGTCGGGGTGCACCGCCTGGACCCCGGTGGGGCTGATGATCACCGGGCTGCCGATCCGCTGCCCGAACACGGTGGTGGCCTGGCTGCGCTCGGCGGGCTGCCCGACGACGTGCGGGGCGAGCCCGATCTCGGCGAAGGCGGACTGGTTGTCGGCGACGCTCTGCCCGCGCTCGCTGCCGGCCACCAGCGCGCCGTACACGGGCGCGGGGAGCCGCTTGCGGGCCCGCTCCTGCGCGACCGCCACCGACTCGAACCAGGGGTTGGCCTTCCAGGGGTTCTCGATCCTCATCGTCGCTCTCCGTTCGGGTCGAATCCGGCCAGCGGGCTCTCGGCGCACGCCGAGACCGGCGGCGCCGTGCGGGTCGTGCCCAGCCGGAGCATCACGGGCTGGTTGCGCGTGGGCGCGCTCTTGGAGTGGTCCTGGCTGGCGGGCGGGACCACCCGGTCACCGGCGAGCGCCGACTCGCCGTACCCCTGCACGCACTCGGGGTCGGGGCCGTCCAGCGGCAGGCCGGTGAAGAACTTCGCGGCCATGCAGCCGCCGCGGCACGCGTCGAAGAACTGGCACGAGGAGCAGGCGCCCCCGGTCTGCGGCGAGCGCAGGTCGGCGAAGAGGGCCGAGTCCTGCCAGACCTTCCGGAAGCCGCCGTCGGCGAGCAGGTTGCCGGCCAGGAACTCGTCGTGGATCGCGAACGGGCAGGCGTAGACGTCGCCGATCGGGTCGATCAGGCAGACCACGCGGCCGGCGCCGCACAGGTTGAGGCCGGGGAGCGACTCGCCGAACGCGGCGAGGTGGAAGAACGAGTCGCCGGTCAGCACCTCCTCGCCGTGGGCGAGCAGCCAGTCGTACAGCTCGCGCTGCTGCTCCGGCAGCGGGTGCAGCTCGTCCCACACGTCGGCGCCGCGCCCCGACGGGCGCAGCCGGGTCAGCCGCAGCGTGGCGCCGAACCGGTCGGCCAGGGCCTTGAACTCGTCGAGCTGGCCGATGTTCTGCCGGGTGCAGACGACCGAGATCTTCGCGTCCGCGAAGCCGGCGTCCCGCAGGTTCGCCAGGGCGCGCAGCGCGGTGTCGTAGGAGCCGGGGCCGCGCACGTAGTCGTTGACCTCGGCGGTCGCGCCGTCGAGGGAGATCTGCACGTCGACGTAGCCGTTGCAGGCCGGCGAGGCCAGGAAGCGGGCGCGCTCGGGGGTGAGCCGGACGCCGTTGGTCGAGAACTTCACGCCGACGTCGTGGGCCACCGCGTACTCCAGCAGCTCCCAGAAGTCGGGACGGATGGTGGGCTCGCCGCCACCGATGTTGACGTAGAAGACCTGCATCCGCTGGAGCTCGTCGATGACCGCCTTGCACTGCTCGGTGCTCAGCTCCCGCGGGTCGCGCCGCCCGCTGCTGGAGAGGCAGTGCGCGCACTCAAGGTTGCAGGCGTAGGTGAGCTCCCAGGTCAGGCAGATCGGGGCGTCGAGGCCGAGCTCGAACTGCTGGACCAGCGTGCGGGGGGCGGGGGTGTCGGCGGGTCGCTCGGGGGCGAGGGTCATCGCGGGACCTCCGGGTCGGTCGTGCGCGGGCGGATCATGTCGGCGGCGGCGAGTCCGCGGAGGGCGGCGGCGAAGGCGCCGTGCTGGGAGGCCGGGACGCCCGCCTCGGCGAGGGCCGAGCGCACGTCCGGGGCGGACCGGAGGCCGCGCACCACGGCGACCAGCTCGGGCCGCTTGAGGAACGTGAGCCTGCGGTTGCCGAAGTGGTAGGCCAGCGCCCCGAAGGGCTCGGGCCGCAGCGCCACCGACGGCGTCAGCTCCCACGGCTCCCCCAGCAGGGCGTCCATCAGTAGACGCCGCACATGCCGTCGATCGAGACCTCCTCGATGAGGTCCTCGGCCACCAGCTCCGCCGCCCAGTCCTGGTGCGGGTCGACCTGCTGCGCGTTCTCCGGGTTCATGGCTCCTCCTTGCCTCGGGGTGTCGCGCGTCACATTATTGGCACTCGTTGCACAAATGCAATGATTTAACTTGATGTCCCCATTTTCGGTCAGCGATAGGTTGCGACCCGTGAGCAGTCCCGCCCCCGCCAGCCCCCGCGGCCGCCCGGAGGCGACCTCCCACACCGCGATCGAGCAGGCCGCCTTCCGACTGTTCGCGCGCCGCGGGTTCAGCGCCACCACGCTGGAGGAGATCGCGGCCGAGGTCGGGGTCGGCAAGCGGACGCTGTTCCGCTACTACCCCTCGAAGAACGACATCCCGTGGGGCCAGTTCCAGCGGACCCTCGACGACCTGCGGGCCACGCTGGCCGCGATGCCCGCGGACCTGCCGGTGCACGAGGCCGTGCACCGCGCCGTCCTGGAGTTCAACCGGTTCCCGCCGGACGCCGAGCCCGGCCACCGCGACCGGATGCGGCTGATCCTGACCACCCCCGAACTGCAGGCGCACTCCGTGCACCAGTACGCCGCCTGGCGGGGAGTGATCGCCGAGTTCGTCGCCCGGCGCCGCGGCTGCGCGCCCACCGACGTCGCCGCCCGGCTGGCCGGCCACGTCAGCCTGGCGCTGGCCATCACGGCGTACGAGGTCTGGCTCGACGACGAGGCCGCGGACCTGGCCGAGGTGCTCGGCCGCACGCTCGGCGAGCTCGAGCGCTACCTCGCCGAGTGAGCGCGGACCGGGTCAGTGCGGGGTCAGAGGCGGGTGCGCAGGTCGGCGAGGATCTCCTCCGGGGGCACCGGCGACTCGTAGCGCTTCACGACGTTGCCCTCGGGGTCGACCAGGAACTTGGTGAAGTTCCAGCGGACGTCGCCGGGCTCGGCATCGGGCTGGATGCTCGAGATCGCCTCGTAGAACTTCCCGTACTTCGGGCCGAAGTCCCCCGGCCGCTCCGCGCGCAGGAACCCGTAGAGCGGGGCCGCCCCCGGGCCGTTGACCTCGACCCGCGACAGCACCGGGAAGGTGACGTCGTAGGCGGTCCGGCAGAACTCCTGGATCTCGTCGTCGGTCCCCGGCTCCTGCTCCAGGAACTGGTTGCAGGGGAACCCCAGGACCTCCAGACCGTCCCCGCGCAGCTCCCGGTAGAGCGCCTCCAGTCCCTCGTACTGCGGCGTCAGCCCGCACTTGCTGGCGGTGTTGACGATGAGCAGGTGCTTGCCGGCGTAGTCGGCCAGCGAGACGGTGCTGCCGTCCGCGGCGGTGACGTCGAAGTCGTGGACACTCGTCACGGGGGCGCTCTCCTCAGCTCCGGCGACCGGTCGGCCGCGAGGGGTGAAATCGTAGGCCGCATTGCGCGTCGTCCGCCGGGGAACGATCCCGCCAGGGCGCTCAGGGCAGCAGCACCGGCTTGATCGCGGTGCCCGCCTTGGAGTCGGCCTCGGCCCGGTTGATGTCGGCCAGCGGGTAGGTGGTGATCAGCTCGTCGAAGGGGAAGCGTCCGGCCTGCCACTGCTCGACCAGGTAGGGGATGAACTCCTGCGGGTCCGCCTCCCCCTCCAGCATGTAGGTCACCTTCTTGCCGGTGAGCTGCGTCGGGTGGAGCGTGATCATGTCGACGCTGGCGCCGAGCAGCGCCACCTCGCCACCGGGGCCGGTGGCGGCGATCGCCGCCTCCATCACCGACGTCACCGCGGTGGTGTCGATCGCGTAGTCCAGGCCCGGCCCGCCGGCGACGATGGCGGCCACCAGCTCGGGATCGGCACCGTCGACGACCCGGGTGGCGCCGTACTTGGTCGCGAGCTCGAGGCGGCTCGGGTGCAGGTCGACGGCGACCACCTCGCCGGCGCCGGCGATCTTCGCCGCCATCACCGCCGCCAGGCCGACCGCCCCGGCACCGAAGACGACGATGCTCTCGCCCGGCTGGACGTCGAGGCCGCGCAGCACGGTGCCGGCGCCGGTCTGGATGCCGCAGCCGAGGGGGCCGAGGAGCTCGAGCGGGAGATCGGTGGCGACCGGGACCACGTCGCGCTGGTCGATGACGCAGTGCTCGGCGAACGAGGACTGGCCGAACCACCGGTTCGCGACGGGCTGGCCGGCCGCGTCGGTGGCCGAGGCGGTCCCGTCCAGCACCCCGCCCATCATGTTGAGCGCGATGAACTCCGTGCAGTACGCCGGCACCCCGGCCTTGCACTGGGCGCAGGTGCCGCAGGAGGCGTAGGTCAGCACCACCGGGTCACCCACCGCGACCCGGGTCACGTCGGCGCCGACGGCGGCGACGGTGCCGGCGCCCTCGTGGCCCAGGACCGCCGGCAGCACGTAGGACGCGAGCGACCGGGGCACGACGTCGGTGTGGCAGAAGCCGGCTCCGACGAGGGTGACGAGCACCTGGGTCGGCCCCAGCTCGGCAAGGGTGATGTCTTCGATGGCGAACTCGCCCTCGGCGTCGCGGAGGACCGCGGCCTTGGTCTGGGTGGTCATGCGGGGGTCCCTTCCTGGATGGTGAGCGCCGCGGCGGGGCAGCTGCCGACGGCGCGCTCGGCGAGGGCACGGTCGGCCTCGGCCACGCGCTCCTGGTGGAGCAGGAGGCTGCCGTCGTCCTCGACCTCGAAGCGGTCGGGGTCGATCGACTCGCAGATGCCGAGGCCGGTGCACCGACCACGGTCGACGACGATGAGCTGCTCTGCCATGGGTTCGTCCTTGCTGATGGGAGTGCGGGGTGGCGCCGGCTCAGCCGACGTTGACCGGGAGGTGCTTGATGCCGTTGATGAAGTCGCCGACCAGCGGGGTCGGCTCGCCGACCTCGAGGTTCGGCAGCTTGGTGAGGATGTTGCGGAACAGCGCCCGCAGCTGGGCCTTGGCGACGCCGTTGCCCAGGCAGTAGTGGACGCCGCCACCGCCGAACGCGAGGTGGGGGTTGCGCTCGCGGGAGAGGTCGAACCGGTCCGGCGCCTCGAAGAGCCGCTCGTCGCGGTTGCCGGAGCAGTAGAAGATGCCGACCTTGTCGCCGGCGAGGATCCGCTGCCCGCCGAGCTCGGTGTCCTGGGTCGCCGTCCGGGCGAACTGCATCACCGGGGTGGCGTAGCGGACGAACTCCTCGATCGCCCCGCCGATGCGGCCGTCGAAGTCCTGCAGCAGCCAGTCGCGCTGGTCGGGGTTCTCGGCGAACGCCTTCACCGTCCAGGAGGTGGTCTGCTTGGTGGTGTCGTTGCCGGCCGTGCTGAACAGCAGCATGATCATGAGGATGTCGGTCTCCTCCAGCGGCTTGCCGTCGACGGTGCCGTTGGCCAGGTGGGACATCAGGTCCTCCTGGGGCTTGCGCCTGCGGTCGGCGATCAGCTCCATGCCGAGCTCGGCGTAGAAGCCGAAGGCGCTGGCGGAGATCGCCATCCGCTCCTCGAACGTGTCGGCCGCGTCGGGGTCCTGGAGCGCGAAGAGCCGGTCGCCGTGCTCGCGGAACTCCTCCATCTGCGACTCGGGGATGCCGAGCAGGTCGGCGACGGTGAGCATAGGGAGCCGGGAGGAGACCCGGTCGACGAAGTCGATGCTGCCGGCGCCGACGACGTCGTCGACGATCTGGCCGGCCCGCAGGTCGATCTTGTCCACCAGCCGGGTGACCGCCTTGGGGGTGAAGAACGCGCTGATCAGCCGGCGGTACTCGGTGTGCTGCGGCGGGTCCATGTCCAGGAACGCCGCCGGCGCCCGGAACTCGGACATCAGCGGGTGCAGGGAGGTGAAGCCGAGCTGGGAGCTGAACAGCTCGTGGTGGGAGCTGACGTAGGAGATGTCCTCGGCCCGGACCACCGCCCAGTAGCCCCGCTCGCCGTGGTCCTCCGGCGAGTGGTCGAGGTCCTCCATCGGCGCGTGCCAGCTGACCGGGTGGTCCTTGCGGAGCTTGGCGAACGCCTGCTCGCGGACCTCGAAGGGCTGCGACCAGAACTTGAGGCTGGAGATGTCGATGTCGGTGGTCAGGTCGTGCTCGTTCGCGAAGAGCGCGGTCATCGGCGGATCCTCTCGGGATGGGGTGGGAGCTCAGGACTGCGTGTCGGCCGACTTGCCGCGCAGCATCTTGTTCTTCTTGTCGGTGAAGGGCGGCTCGGCGAACCGCATCAGGTTCGGCCCCCTGCCCTTGATCAGGACCGAGCGCTCGTGACTGAACGCGCGCACGCTCGCCTCGCCGTGGTAGGCGCCGTAGCCGCTGGCGCCGACCCCGCCGAAGGGCAGCGCCGGCACACCGATCTGGATCAGGTTCGCGTTGACCGCGACCCCGCCGGAGGAGGTGCGGGCCAGGAAGGCGTCGACGACCTCGCCGGCGCGGGCGAAGAGGTACATCGCCAGCGGCTTGTCGCCGGCGTTGACGTGGTCGATCGCTGCGTCGTGCCCGGCGACGACCATGACCGGCAGCACCGGGCCGAAGATCTCCTCCTGCATCGCGGGCGAGGCCGGGGTGACGTCGGTCAGGACCGTCGGCGCGAGGTACCGGTCGTCCCGGTCGTGCTCGCCGCCGAACGCGACGGTGGCACCGTCGAGCAGGCCGACCAGACGGTCGAGGTGTCGCTGGTTGACGATCCGGCCGTAGTCGGGGTTGTTCCGGATGTCGGTGCCGTAGAGCGCGGTGATCTCCCGTCCGAGGGCCTCGACCAGGCGGGGCGCGACCTCGGCGGTGGTCATCACGTAGTCGGGCGCGACGCAGGTCTGGCCGGTGTTGAGCAGCTTGCCCCAGGCCAGCCAGTGCGCGGCGGCGTCGACGTCGGCGGACGGGTCGACCCAGACCGGCGACTTGCCGCCGAGCTCGAGGGTGACCGGGGTGAGGTGCCGGGCCGCCGCGGTGGCGACGATCCGGCCGACGGTGCCGTTGCCGGTGTAGAAGATGTGGTCCCACGGCAGCGCGAGCAGCGCGGTGGTCTCCTCGACGGCGCCCTCCACGACGGCGACCGCCCGCTCGTCGAGGTACGTCGGCAGCACCTCGGCCATCAACGCGGACGTGGCGGGGGCGAGCTCGCTCGGCTTGAGCACCACGGCGTTGCCGGCGGCGATCGCGCCGACCAGCGGCATCAGCAGCAGGTGCACCGGGTAGTTCCACGGCGAGACGATCAGCACCGTGCCCAGCGGCTCGCGCTGGATCCGCGCCTTGGACGGGAACATCGCGAGGCCCGCGCGGACGGCGCGCGGCTTGGTCCACCGGTCCAGGTTCTTCAGCGCGTGCTTGATCTCCGTCCGCACCGTCCCGGACTCGGTGATGAAGGTCTCCAGGCCGTGCTTGCCCAGGTCGAGGTGGATCGCCTTCTCGATCGCGGCGCCGTTCTCGACCAGCATCCGGTCGAGCGCCTCCAGCTGCGTACGGCGCCAGGCGAGCGGCCGGGTGAGTCCGGAGGCGAAGCCCGCGCGGACCCGCGCGACGACGGACTCGACGGCATCTTCCACGGACTCCGTGCTCGCGGCGGTGGTCATGGTGCTCCTCGTGGTGACGGGATCGGGTGGGTTTCCTGCGGCTGGTCGGCGGCCTGAGAGCCACCACCGAGATCCACAATCGGAACCCGGTTCTATGTGATGGGGACCACTTTGCGGACGTCGTCCGGTTTTGTCAACACCCTCCACGGCGCGCCGGACACCGGGCCAGGCCGACCGGTCCCTGCAGGACGACGACGGGGGCGCACCGCCACAGCGGCGCGCCCCCGATCCGGACCCTGGCGACCGACTACTCGACGATCGTGATCACGTTCGCAGGGCAGACCGCGGCCGCCTTGCGGGCCTCGGCCTGCAGCGTCTCGCCCTCGGGGTGCTCGTTGAGGATGATGGCCACGCCGTCCTCGTCGCGCTGGTCGAACAGCTCCATGCTGGCCAGCACGCAGTTCCCGGCCGCGATGCAGCGGTCCTCGTCGATCTCGATCTTCATGGTGTGACTGCCACTTCCTTGTTGAGGTCCATCTCGAACTCGTTCTGCAACGCTCGTCGCCAGGTCAGCAGGGGCTTGCCCGCGCCGCGCCCGACGAAGGCGACCAGGCGCCCCTCCCGTCGGCAGACCGCGATCCACCGCTCGTCCTCCGGACTCCCCCCGTCGACGAACTCGATCTCGTCGCCGGGCCGAGCGATGCCGAAGGCCTGCACCTTGGCGTCGTACTGGTCGGTCCAGAAGAACGGGACCGGTGCGTACGGCGCCGCGCCGCCGGTCAGTGTCCGGGCCAGGTGGAACGGCCCCTCGGTCGCGTTCGTCCGCGTCTCCATCCGCAGGTGGCGGCCGTAGACGGGGTGGTAGCCCTCGGCGACGTCGCCGACGACGTAGACGTCCTCGGCCGCCCGCTGGTGCTCGTCGCACCGGACGCCGTTGCCGAGCTCGAGGCCGCTGGACTCCAGCCACCCCGTGTTCGGCGTGGCACCGACGGCGACCAGGACCTCGTCGACGGGGATCTCCGCGCCGTCGCTGAGCGCGAGGGCGGCGACCGACGAGCCCGCGGTGACGGTGTCGGCCACGGTCCGCCCGAGGCGCAGGTCCACCCCGTGCCCACGGTGCAGGTCCATCAGCCAGCTCGACACCGGCACGGTGAGCCGCTCGGCCAGCGGCAGCTCGGCCGGCTCGACCACCGTCACCTCGAGACCTCGCTTGCGGGCGGAGGCGGCGACCTCCAGGCCGATCAGCCCGCCGCCGACCACGCCCAGCCGGCGGCCCGGCCGCAGCGCCCCGGCGAGGCGGGTCGCGTCCCGGTCGGTGCGGATCGCGTGGACGTTGTCGAGCCCGTCGAGCGCCGGCAGCCGCCGGGGCGAGGCACCGGTCGCGATCACCACCGTGTCGTACGCCAGCTCCTCGCCGCCGTCGAGCAGGACCCGGTGGCCGACCGGGTCCAGGCCGGTGGCGCGGGCCCCGAGCAGCACGGTGATGCCGTTCTCCGCGAGCTGCTCGGCGGTGGCCAGCCCGATCTCGCCGATCGCCTGGGTGCCGAGCAGCACCCCCTTGGACAGCGGAGGGCGGTCATAGGCGAGCACGGGCTCGTCGCCGACCAGGGTGATCGGCCCGGCGTGCCCGGCCCGACGCAGGTTCAGCGCCGTCGCCGTGCCGGCGGCCGCGGCCCCGACGACGACGACGTGGGCGTGGGTGTCGGTCATCGATCAGGCCCGTTCCCAGGTGACCCACAGGTCGGCGGGGCCCTTCATGCGGCGTCGACCCCGCCAGCCCTCGCTGGGCTCGACGTTCTCGAACCTCGAGTACCGCTTGAACAGCTCCTCCAGCGCGACCCGGATCTCCATCCGGGCCAGCTGGGCGCCGACGCAGGCGTGCTCGCCGTACCCGAACGCCATGTGCGGCGCCGGGTTCTCCCGGTCCAGGTCGAACTCGTTCGCGTGCGGGTAGATCCGGTCGTCCTGGTGGGAGGAGACGATGTTGCCGCCGACGGCCTCGCCCTTCTTGATGCTGACCCCGCCGTAGTCCTCGATGTCCTCCAACGCGATCCGACCGCGCGCCATCCCGAAGCCGACGGTCACGAGGCGGAAGAACTCCTCCATGGCGCGGGGCAGCGCCTCCGGCTCGTCGCGCAGGCGCTCGTAGAGCTCCGGCTCGTAGGAGAGCCACTCCAGGATGCCGTTGAGCATCGACCCGGTCGCGTCGTGGCCGGCCGCGAGGAGGGTGAAGCCGAAGCTGCTCAGCTCCTCCTCGGTCCAGTCCTCCGCCGCGGTGTCGTGGATCAGCGCGCTGAGCAGGTCCTCGCCCGGGTTCTCCTTCTTCCAGGCGTAGAGCTCCTGGAAGTAGGTCTGGATCTTGACGTAGGCCTCCATCATGTCCTCCGGCGTCATCGCGCGGGAGTCGACGAGCAGGTAGGAGGCCTCCAGCACCTCGGGGTCCTCGATCGGCGGCGCGCCGAGCAGCGCGCAGAGCACCCGCACCGGGAGCAGACGGCCGAGGACGTGGGCGATGTTGCCCGGCCCACCGGGCTCGCCGGTGGCCTCGAACTCGTCGAGCGCGTCGACGACCATCTCCCGGGTCGCATCCTGGAGCTTGAGGACCTTCTTCATGGTGAGGTGCTTCATCACCACGGCGCGCTTCTTCTGGTGCTTCGCGCCGTCGTACTGGATGAAGGACGCCCCAGCGGACTTCTCGATCTGCCGGACCCGGGGGTAGTCGTCGAGCGACTGCATGATCTCGATGCCGAAGCGCGGGTCGTTGTAGAACTCCCGGGTCAGGTCGTAGCGCAGGGTCATCCACCCCTCGCCGCCGAACGGGAAGTCGATCCGGACGACCTCGGCGCCGGTCGCGCGCAGCTCCTGGTAGTCGGCCTTGATGTCCTCGGCCACCAGGAGGTTCTGCGCGGCCTGCATCTTGTACGGGGTGGTCACTGCCATCTGGTCTCTCGTTTCGTTCGGTTCGTGTCGTTCAGCTGGTGGTGGAGGTCGCGTCGGCGGGGATGAACGTGTCCGCCAGCTCCTCGGCCGTCGTGGGAGCCAGCCGCAGGCGGGCCCGGTCGAGCTCGGTCCCGACCGGGTAGTTGCCGCCGAAGACCGACGAGCCGACCCCGGAGACGCGGAGGTCGAGCAGGACCTCTCCGTCCCCGGCGGCGCTGACCGCGCCGGCAGCGATCTCGGCCCGCTTGTCCGGCCCGGTGCCGACCGCCACCGTCATCACCCAGCGGTCGCCGTGGCGGTGCAGCCAGGGCTCGACGAGCGGCACGTGCAGGAGGCCGCCGTGGCCGCGGAAGAGCACGCCGCCGATGAACCTCAGCACCGCCGCCGGCGCCGCCTCGACCTCGATGAGCGGGAAGCCGTAGCGCCCCCCGCCCGGTAGCGCGATCTCGCTCGAGACGTCGCAGCAGCCGTCCGGCAACGCGGCGACGTAGCGGCGGAAGCTCTCCTTCACGCCCCACTCGAGCAGCCCGGGTCCCATCGCGGCCTCAGTCCGACTCGCGCACGAAGTGCTTGTCGATGATGAGCTGGCCGCCGGGGGTCAGGACGTGCCCGTAGAGCTTGGTGCCGTCCTCGGAGAGGCGGCTCTGCATGATGTACTGCGTGGTCCCGTCGAGGTTCTTGCTGAGCCGGACCTGGGTCCACGGGTCGATGTAGAGGATCTTCACCCAGGCGATCGGCTGGCCGATGATGGTGCCGCCCTTGAGCAGCTTGCCGTCGCCGGGCGCCAGTCGCGGGTCGTTCGGGTCGCCGTCGATCGAGGTCACGGCGTAGGGCACCCAGACGGTGTCGTTGAACCGGACCCGGTACTCCATGTGCGTGGTCAGGTCGGGCGCGATCCGGACGTGCATCTTGTAGTCCATGACGTCGCCGACGGTGCGCCGCTCGACCCACTGGTCGGTGAGCGTCTCCGCCGTCATCTGACCGGTCTCGTCGTCCCGGATCGTCGAGTCCGCCTTGGCCAGGCGCCACACGCCGTCGAACCGCGTGGGGTCGAAGTCGACGTCGACACTCTGGGGTGAAACCGTGTTCTGACTCATGTTCTGTGACGGTACTCACGTCGCCAGGGGTCGTCAAGCACTTCGCCCGTACGTTTCCGGGACAGAGATTCGCCGCTCGACCGACGGCAGGAGCGGGTACGCCGGAAGGGCGCACAGGCCGGGGCCGTGCGCCGTGACCGCGGCGGGGTCAGGCGGGCTCGCCGGGCTCCATCGAGGACCCGACCGACGGCGCAGCCGACGGGTCACCCTCACCCGCGGCCGCCAGCTCGAAGAGCGCGTGCAGAGCGTCGACGACCGCGCCGACCTCGATCTCGGGTTCGTAGAGCAGCCGCAGCTGGAGCCCGTCGACGACGGCCCCCACCAGCACGGCGAGGACCGACGGATCCACGCCGGTCGGCGCCTGGCCGACCGCCTGCAGCCGGACGACGTCGTCGACCCCCTCCCCCGCGAGCCGCTCGTAGCGCTCGGCGAAGAACGGGTGCGCGACGTTGGCGGGGTCCGACGCCTCCGCCGAGAGCCGGACGTAGAGCTCGGTGAGCGCGGGCGTCGCGCTCGCCCCGGCGATCGAGGCGCGCATCGCGTCGAAGAGCCCCTCGGGCATCGCCTCGCGCGTGGCGGCCAGGCCCGGCTCGTCGCGCCGGGTCAGGAGCGCGGTCAGCAGCTCGTCCTTGCTGGCGAAGTGGTGGGCGACGCCGGCCTTGCTCAGCCGCGCCTGGTCGGCGACACCGCGGATCGTGACCGCGCCGTACCCCTGCTCGGCGATGAGGTCCAGCGTCGCATCGAGGATCTCCTCACGCTTCGCCAGCCCCTTCGCGTAGCTGCCCCGCTCCATGCGCCGACCCTACCGGCGGCGGCACCGAGAGATCCCCCGAGAGCGGCTCGGGCGCGGCTACCCCCGCGGGTCGACGAGGACCCGGTGCGCCGCGCCGTACTCGACGATGCGCTCGAACACCTGCGGCAGCGTGCTGAGCGGGACCACCTCGGTCGTCACCCCGGTGGTCCGGACCAGCCCCCGCTCGAAGAGCCGCACCAGGACCTCGAACTCGTCCCGCGAGTGCGCACGGGAGGTCTGGACGTCGAGCTCCTTGCTGGTCCACAGCGCGGGGACGACCTCGACCACCGCCGTCGGCGCGCTGATCATCATCAACCGCCCGCCCGGGCGCAGGTAGGTCACCATGCTCATCAGGCTCGACCCCTGACCGGCGCACTCGTAGGCGACGTCGGCGCCGCGGCCGTCAGTGAGCCCGTGGAGGGTCTCCAGCAGCGCCGGGTCGTCCGGCGCGAAGGCGGCGGTGGCACCCAGCCCCAGCGCGACGGCCCGACGGTCGGCGTCGGGCTCGACCACCACCACGTCGGTCGCACCGAAGACCCGCGCGACCTGCATCGTGAACAGCCCGATCACGCCGGCGCCGACCAGGAGGACGGTGTCCCCCGCCTCGACGCGGCTGCGCCGGACCGCGTGGTAGGCCACCGCGGCGGGCTCCAGCATGGCGCCCTCCTCCAGCGACATGCCGTCGGGCAGCCGGATCAGCCCACCCGCCGGCACCTGGATGTGCGAGGTGTAGGCGCCATGCGCGGGAGCCGTCGCCTGGGAGCCGAGCGAGAAGAAGTCGCAGAGGTCCCGATGGCCGACCTTGCACATCTTGCAGGTGCCGCAGGCGGGCATCGTGGTGCGGGAGACCCGGTCACCGACGGCCAGGTCAACGACACCCTCCCCCACGGCCGCGACGACGCCGGACCACTCGTGCCCCGAGAGGGTCGGGCTGTAGGGGTAGCCCTTGCGGTAGGCATCGATGTCCGAGGCGCAGACGCCGGTGAAGGCGATCTCGACGATCACATGCCCCGGCAGCGGGGCCTCCGGCACGGAGGTGCCGACGGCGGTGAGCTCGTTCGCGCCGGAGATGACGTAGGCAGTGGGAAGCAAGGAGGGCCCCTTCAGGTGTACGCCGCCGCCTCAATTGGAAACGGCGTTCTTATCGTTGTTCTGATAGAATGTGACGCTACTCACCCACCCGGGAGGCGTCAAGCGGCCCGCGCGAGCACGACACGCCCGCGCCCGGGGTGGTCTGAGGAGTGGCGGGCGACCCCGTCGGCCATGATGGTCTGGAGCAGCGGCCCGACGCCGCGACTGGAGTGGAGAGGCGTGATCGTGGAGGCCCCGTACGCGGTGAAGACCCACACCGACCCCAGCGACGAGGTCGTGGCGTTCGCCCAGTCGGTCGGCGCCGGCGTCACCGACCTGCACCGGTTCTGGACCGCGCCCCGCAAGAACCAGCAGGCCCGCTACGAGCGCATCCTGCTGGCGACGATCGAGCTGGCCCGCGAGGGCGGGTACGACGCCATCCAGATGCGCGACGTGACCTCCCGCTCCGGGGCGTCACTGGCGAGCATCTACACGTACTTCCAGTCGCGGGACAACCTCGCCTACCGGGCCGCCGTCGCCTGGGCGTCGCTCATGCTGGGCCGCGCCCGGAAGCGGGTCGACGACGACCTGGCCGACGCGACGCCCGGCGAGCGCATGCTCGCGCGCCAGGAGGGCCTGATCGCGGCGATCTGCGAGGAGCCGAACATGCTCGCGCTCTGGGTGCGCTCGACGATGACCAACGACCCATCGGTGGTCGCCTCCCAGCGGGGGGTCGACTGGTCCTACTGGAACAGCGACCCCGACGCACCGGCGGAGGCCGACGAGGCGCGTCGGCTCTACATGGAGCTCGCCCAGGACGTCTTCTACGCCGGCGCCGTGCGCTGGGTGTTCGGCCAGGAGGAGCTCGAGCACGTGATGGGCAGCGTCCGCCGCCTGCGCGAGAGCATCAGCCGGATCGCCTGAATCGCCCGGATCGCCGGTGCGGCGGCGCCACTCACGCCTGCGCCTCGGCGGGCGCGGCGCCGGTCCCGTGCCCCAGGCCCCGCAGCACCTTCTTGTCGAACTTCCCGGTGCTGGTGCGCGGGATCGCCTCGATGAACGCGTAGTGCTCGGGGATCCACCACTTGGCCACCCGGTCGGTGAGGAACGCGCGGATCTCCTCGGGCGAGACCGGGCTGTCGACGGCCAGGTACGCCAGCGGCCGCTCGCCCCACCGCTCGTCCGGGATCGCCACCACCGACGCCTCGCGCACCGCGGGGTGCGCCATGATCTCGTTCTCGAGGTCCTGGGAGGAGATCCACTCCCCGCCGGACTTGATGGCGTCCTTGGCCCGGTCGGTGATGCGGACCCAGCCCTCCTCGTCCACGGTGCCGACGTCGCCGGTGCGCAGCCAGCCGTCGTCGAACTTCGACGGCCCGTCGGCCGGGTCACCGAAGTAGGCGCCGGTCACCACCGGTCCGCGGATCTCGATCTCGCCGACCGCGACCCCGTCCATCGGCTGCACCGTGCCGTCGAAGTCGACCAGGCGCACCTCGTACAGCGGCGAGAGCCGGCCCTGCGCGCGGCGCCGGCTCCACCGCTCGTCGTCGGGCAGTCCCGGATCGTCGCGGCCGACCGTCGCGCCGGGGAAGATCTCGGTCATCCCCCAGCCCTGGACCATGTCCACGCCGAAGAGCTCGTCGTACTGACGCATCAGGTGCTCGGGCACGGCGGTCCCGCCGCACAGCACCATCCGCAGCGTCGAGAGGTCGATCGGGGACTCGGACGCGGCGCGCTGCGTGACCAGGCGGAGCACGTCGGTCCACAGTGTCGGCACCCCGCTGGACCAGGTCACGCGCTCCTGCTCGATCAGGCCGGCGACGGCGTCGGGCCTCAGGTGCGGGCCCGGGAGGACCAGGTCGTTGCCGACCAGCCCGCTGACGAAGGGCATGCCCCAGGCCATCGCGTGGAACAGCGGCACCAGGGCGAGCGCCCGGTCGTCGCGGGTCAGCCCGTACTGGTCGGTGCCGGTCATCGCGAGGGCGTGCAGCACGATCGCGCGGTGGCTGTAGAGCACGCCCTTCGGGTCGCCCGTCGTGCCCGAGGTGTAGCAGAGCGACGCGGCGGAGCGCTCGTCCAGGTCGGGCCACGCGAAGCCGGGGGCCTCGGCCGCGAGCAGCGCCTCGAAGTCCAGCGCGCCGGCCGGCGCCGCGCCGGGCATGGCCTCACCCGGCTCGTTCACCACGATCACATGCTCCACCGTGGTGAGCTGCGGGAGGACAGGTACCAGGAGGTCGAGGAGGGACGCGTCGACGATGACGACGCGGTCCGCGGCGTGGTTGACGGTCCAGGCGAGCTGGTCGGCGTGGAGCCGCAGGTTCATCGTGTGCAGGACCGCGCCCATGCCCATGACGCCGAAGTAGGTCTCGACGTGCTGGCGGTTGTTCCACGCCAGGCTCGCGACCCGGTCCCCTGGCCCCACGCCGAGACGCGCCAGCGCGTTGGCCAGCCGGCCCGCGCGCGCGACCACCTCGCCGTAGGTCGCCTCCGAGGTGGCGCCGGTCTCCGGGTCCAGCAGCGTGACCACGCGTCCGCCGCGGTTCACGGTGCGCATCCGCTCGGCGATCAGCCCCACCGTGAGGGGCACGTCCATGAACAGGCCCGGCATCGCCAGGACACGGTCCCCCTCCCCGCTCGCTCCCGGTGCCTGCGCTTCCTGATCGGGGTGCATGGTGGTCGACCTCTCTTCGTGGATCTGTGGGCTCGGTGTGCTCCGGAAACGGAGCGGGCCGGTGGACGGCGCCCCCACGGCGCCGCCCACCGGCGGGTGGTGTCAGCCGGTCGTGCCAGCCGGTCGTCTCAGGGTCAGCTCGCGTCGCCGATGGCGTAGCCGCCGATCTCCTCGTACTCCGTGAGCGCCGTCATCTCGCCGGCCGCCGCGTCGTACTGCAGCAGGCCCGCGCAGAGCGAGGGCAGGACACCGCCGACCGGGAACTCCGCTCCCGCTCGTCGACTGGTTGCCAGCGACCGTCGCGTTCGTGATGGCACCTCGCTCGTCTCGGGGCCCCGCCGCCCGGTGTGATGGCGCTCACTTCACGTGGCACCCGCCCATCATGGAGGTGGCGTGCGTCTCATGGCAATACTATTCTGATCATAGTTCGGAACAATGTTTCCGCATCGACCGTCGCTTGTCGCGGGGAGATCCACCCGATGCACCGCATCGTCTGCAGGGAGCTCGGTGACCCGGATCAGCTCGAGCTCGTCGAGGCGCCGACCGTCGCCCCGTTGGCCCGCTGGCCGACGCCGGCGAGGTGCTCGGGCTGATCGCCGCGCGCCGGGCCGTCGGCAGGTACGTGCTGCGGCCCTGACCGCCCGGGCGGCGCGCGGACTAGTGCCGGGCCTGCGCGGCGAGCCGGACCGGTGCGTTGTCGGCGCCGTACCCGTCGTAGTCCCCGATCCGCTGGACGACCTCGAAGAAGAGCCGCCCCACCCGCGGGGTGTAGAAGTGCAGGAAGGCGCCGCCGGCGTCCCGGTCGTAGAGCAGGTCGTGCGCGCGGAGCCGCGCGACCTCGTCCTCCGGCAGGCCGAACCGCGCGGCCAGGTCGTCGTAGTAGTTCGCCGGGATCCGAAGGAAGGGCAGGCCCCGCTCGCGGGCCGCGGCGGCGACCGCGACGATGTCGTCGCAGGTCAGGGCCACGTGCTCGGGGTAGTGGCTGGTCAGGGCCGGCGCGACGTTCAGCGGCAGGCGCACGGCGCCGTCGGCCGAGCGCATCACCTGACTGCGCACCAGCCCCTGCGGGCTGGCGACCTCCGTCCCGGCCGGCGCGTGGAGGCCGAGCAGGCTGGTCCAGAAGAGGATCGCCTCGTCGTGCTCGGCCCAGGTGTGGACGAGGTTGATGTGGTCGACCCGCCCGAAGGCGTCGGACGGCTCCGCCGACCCGTGCTCGAACTCCTCGACCCAGGCGGGCTCGCCCGCGACCGGGTCGTCGTTGACGAAGACCTCCAGGCCGCTCGGCGCCGCGAAACCGGTGAGCCGCTGCTCGCCGGCCTGGGTGCGCCGCGGCACCGGCCGCACCCCGAGCGCCGCGGCACGCGCGGCGGTGGCGGCGGCGTCGTGGACCTGGAGCCCGACGCCCGCCAGGGTCGGCTCCTGGTCGCGCGCGTGCTGCTCGTTCAGGACGATCCGTACCTCGCCCGAGGACCACAGCCGGACGGCCTTCGTGCGGTGCTGCCCGCGGAACGTGAGCCCCAGCTGCTCCAGGAACGTCTCGACCTCGCTGGTGTCCTCCGCCTTGACCTCCACGTAGTCCAGACCGGTCGGCGCCTGGACCTCGGGGATCGTCCGCATCCGGGTCCCCTCGCCCACCACGCGCGCGGCCTGGTCCTCCAGCCACACCAGCGACCGGTAGGCGTGCTCGGCGGTGCGCCGCGTGTCGGTCTGGCGGAAGACGTCGTTGAACACCTCCAACGACAGCGGGCCGGCGTAGCCCACCCGGTCGAGGTGGGCGACGAAGGCACCCAGGTCGAAGGCCCCCTCGCCCGGGAAGAGCCGGTGGTGCCGGCTCCAGCTGAGCACGTCCATGGAGAGCGCGGGCGCGTCGGCGAGCTGGACGAAGAAGATCTTCTCCGGGTCCATCTGCTCGATCCGGCTCGGGTCGAGCCCGCGGGAGAGGATGTGGAAGCTGTCGAGGCAGGTGCCGATCGCCGGGTGGTCGGCCCGCTCGACGATCTGCCAGGCGCGCCAGTAGTCGTCGACGTACCGCCCCCAGGCGAGCGCCTCGAACGCGACCCGGACGCCGTACGACGCCGCCAGGTCGCCGAGCGTCCGCAGCTGCCGGGCGGAGACCTCGTCGGAGTCGATGGTCGCGGTGGCGACGTTGCTGCAGACCAGGATGGTGTCGACGCCCAGGCGGTTCATCACCGCGAACCTGGCCTCGGCGCGGCGGAGGTTGTCCGCCAGCAGGGCGTCGTCCACGCCTTCGAAGTCGCGGAACGGCTGGTAGAGGTCGAGCGAGAGCCCGAGCCGCGCGGCGCGGGCGCGCACCTCCTCGGGGCTCAGCTCCCCCACCACCAGGTCGGGCTCGAACACCTCGATCCCGTCGAAGCCGGCCGCGGCGGCCGCGTCCATCTTCTCCTCGAGGCTGCCGCTCAGGCAGACCGTCGCGATCGAGCGGCGCATCACGCGGCACCGCCCGTCGCCCCGGCGAGCGCGCGGATCCCGAGCTCGTAGCCGAGCGGGCCGAGTCCCACGACCACCCCGCGCGCCACCGGCGAGAGGTACGAGTGGTGCCGGAACGGCTCCCGCGCGTGCACGTTCGAGAGGTGCACCTCGACGAGCGGCACCTCGGCCCCGACGACCGCGTCGCGGAGCGCGACGGAGGTGTGGGTGAGGGCCCCGGCGTTGAGCACCGCGCCGACGCTGCGACCGGCGGCCACGTCGGCACCGCACTCCTGCAGCCAGTCGACGAGCTCGCCCTCGTGGTTGCTCTGGCGGAAGTCGAGGTCGAGCCCGAGCCCCGCCGCCACCTCCCGGCTGCGCGCCTCGAGGTCCGCGAGCGTCTCGTGGCCGTAGACGGCCGGCTCGCGCCGGCCGAGCAGGTTGAGGTTCGGTCCGTTGATGACGTGGACGGCTGTCACGGGTGCTCCTCGTGGGGTCGGGCTGCGGTCAGCCGGCGTCGGCGGCGATGAGCCGCTCGAAGTGCGCGTGGACGCGGTCGTCGTCGGGGTCGCGGCCGGTGATCAGGCGCAGGCTCTCGACGGCCTGGCCGACCGCCATCGCGCCGCCGTCGAGGGTGGCCAGGCCCCGGGCCCGCGCGCGTCGCACCAGCTCGGTCTCCAGGGGCCGGTAGACGACCTCGGCGACCCACCCGTCCTCGGCGAGCAGGTCGACGTCGAAGGCGATGCCGGGGTGCTCACGCATCCCCGTCGGGGTCACGTGCACCACGCCCTCGGCGCGCCCGAGCCACGGCGCGAGGTCGCCGCCGGTGGTGGCCAGGTGGACGTTGCCCTGGAAGCGGTCGATCAGCCGGCCGACGGCGTCCTCGGACCGGTCGTGGACGACGATCCGCTCGAAGCCGAGGTCGATCAGCGCGCAGGCGGTGGCCAGGCCGGCGCCACCGGCGCCCACCTGGAGGACGGTCCCCCGCGGACGCTCCCCGAGGAACCCCTCGAGGCCGCCCAGGAAGCCGCGGTAGTCGGTGTTGTGCGCCACGCGGCGCTCCCCGAGGAGGACCAGGTTGGTGGCACCGATCCGGGCGACCGCGTCGCTGCGCTCGTCGACGTGGGCCAGCACCTGCTGCTTGAACGGGTGCGTGACGTTGACCGCGGCGTAGCCGAGCTCCTCCAGGCGGGTCAGCTCGGCGCCGAGGTCGACGTCGGGCCGGTCCAGCAGGTCGAAGACCTCGTAGGTGTAGTCGAGGCCGAGCAGCGTGGCCTCCTCGACGTGCATCGCGGGCGTCAGCGACGGCCCGATGCCGTGGCCGAGCAGCCCCACGCGGAACGTGGTGGCGGCGCTCATGTCGACACCCCTGTCGCGGGGGCGAGGAGCCGGGCGGGGTTGTGGATCATCATCGTGTCGAGGTCCTGCTGGGTCGCGCCTCGGGCGAGGAGCTCGGGGAGCACCCGACGGCTGAGGTGGTCGTGCGTCCACTCCGGTGTGTGCACGCGGCGCCACGAGGGCGGGGTGACGCGGCTGAAGTAGGCGCTGTCGTGGGACAGGACGAGCTGGTCGGCGTGGCCGCGGTCGAGGAGGGCCAGCACCACGCCGACCCTCTTCTCGTCGCTGCCAGTGTGCGCCATGCCGAACCGGTCCATGCCGAGCGTGACGCCGGTGTCGAGCAGGGCGAGGAGGTAGTCCAGGTCCTCGCTGTCGCCGCTGTGGCCGATCACCACGTGGTCCGGCGCCACCCCGCGCTCGAGGAGGAACCGGGCCTGGTCGAGGCCGTTGCGGCGGTGCGGGTTGCTGTGCGTGGTGACCGGGACCCCGGTCTCCACGTGCACCGCGGCGGCCGCGGTCATCACCCGCTCGATGTCCGGGGTGAACCCGGGCTCGTCGGTGACCACCTTGAGCATGCCGGCGCGCACGCCCGTCTCGCCGATGCCCTCGACGACGTCCTTGCGGAAGAGGGCCGCCACCGGGTCCGGGCCGCCGACCAGGCGGCCCGGACCGTGGGTGCGGAAGTACGGCGGCAGCACCTCGTCGGCGTACCACCCGGTGGAGGCGACCAGGTTGACCCGGGTCCGGGCCGCGACCCGGGCGACCAGCCCGGCGTCGCGCCCCAGACCGGGCACCGTCAGGTCGACGACGGTCCGGATCCCGAGGTCGTACAGCTCCTCGAGCCCGGCGACCGCCTGCTCCACCGCGACGTCCGCGTCCCACTCGGGGTGCGGGTAGTCGCGGTCCAGCTCGGGGCTGAGCACGAACAGGTGCTCGTGCGTGAGCGTCGGCCCCAGGCTGTCGGCAGGAAGTCCCCCGCGGTACGTCGCGACCACGGCCGGTCCCGCCTCCGGGTGGTCGGTCATCACTCCTGGGCGTCCTTGATCGACTCGTAGACGGCCAGGGAGTCGCCCTCGAGGTTCGCGCGGAACCAGGCGTCGGTCTGCTCCGAGAAGGCCTCGACGTCGACGTCGTCGACGATCTCGATCGAGCCGTCGGACTCCCACTTCGCGAGGGTCTCCTGCTCGGCCTCCTCCACGCAGCCCGGCATCTGGGAGACCGCGTCGGCGACCGCGTCGTCCACGGCCTGCTTCTGCTCGTCGCTCAGGTCGTCGTACCGGGGACCCGCGACGATGAGGTTCGAGTTCTGGGCGTGGCTGGACATGCTGAGGTAGTCCTGCACCTCGACCAGGTTCGACGCGTCGATGTTGACGATCGGGTTCTCCTGGCCGTCCACGACGCCCTGCTGGAGCGCGAGGTAGAGCTCCTCGTAGGCCACCTCGGTCGCCTTCGCACCCAGGGCCTGCGCGTTGAGCAGGAACTGCGGCGAGCCGGGGAAGCGCATCCGGAGCCCGTCGAGGTCCTCGGGCTCGCGGATCGGCTCGTTGGCGGTGAACTGACGCGCGCCGGCCGACCACGCGCCGAGGATGGAGACGTCAGAGGCGTCCTTGAAGTCCGACTTGAGCTGGTCGGCGGACTCGGAGTTGAAGTACTCCTCGAGCGCGGCGGCGTCCGGGAAGGCGTACGCCGCGTCGATGACGCCGACCGGGTCGTAGACCGCGGCGAGCGCGCTCGCGCCCTGGATGTCGATGTCGATGTCGCCGGACTGCACCGAGGCGATCCGGTCCGCGTCGCCACCGAGCTGGCTGGCCGGGAAGATCTCGATGGTGACGCCCACGTCGGCGTCCTCGACGGCGTTCTTGATGACCTCGGCGCCACAGGTGTGCTGCGGCTGGTCCTCGGTGTAGGAGTGGGCGAGGGTCAGCTCGACGCTGTCGCCGCTCGCGGAGTCGTCGTCACCGCCGCAGGCGGCGAGGAGGGCGAGCGGCAGCGCGACCACGGCGGTCGCCGCGAGGGTGCGGTGGATACTCCGGTGGTGGGTCATGACGTTCCTTACCGACGTGCCTCGACGCACGTCACTGGGGTTACTGGGGTTGGTTGTCACGGGCGACACCCACTCGTCAGAGGCCGAGCTGGTTCGGCAGCCAGGTCACCATCCCGGGGAAGAAGATGATCCCCAGGCAGATGGCGGCGAGCGGGACTATGAAGGGCAGCGAGCCCTTGAACACCTCGCCCACGGGGACCTTGACGGCCGAGCTCAACACGTAGAGCACCGTGCCGACCGGAGGGGTCAGCAGCCCGATCATGAGGGAGAGGATCATCAGGACGCCGAGCACGATGGGGTCGACGTCCAGGCGCAGTCCGATCGGCATGAGGATCGGGACCACGAGGACCAGGACGGCGGTGGGATCGACCACCGTGCCCAGGATCAGCATGAGCACTGCGACCAGCAGCAGGAAGACAGTGCCGTTGTCGGTGAACCCGAGCACCAACTCCGAGAGTTGCTGGGGGATGCGCTCGCGGGCGAGCACGTACCCCAGAAGAGAGGCCGACGAGACGATCAGCATGATGGCCGCGGTGGTCATCACGGTCTCGGCGAAGATCTTGGGCAGGTCGCGCACGTGGAGCGTGCGGTAGAAGAAGCCCAGGACGAGGATGTAGAAGGCGCCGACCGCGGCGGCCTCCGTGGGTGTGAAGTAGCCGCCCAGGATCCCGCCCAGGATGATCACCGGCGCGAGCGCCGGGCCGACCACCCGCTTGCCGGTCTCGGCGAGGCGGCTCCACGAGAAGCCGGTGTGGACGATGTCCGGCTGGCGTCGTACCTGGATGAACACGACGATGCACAGGCCGACGGCCATCAGCAGGGCCGGGATGACCGAGGCCGCGAAGAGCGCCCCCGTGGAGACGGCGGCGAGGCCGGCATAGATCACGGCCGGGATGCTCGGCGGCATCACGGGGGCGATCAGCGCGGAGGCGCCGACCACGCCGATCCCGAACCGCCGCGAGTAGCCGTTGCGGAGCATCGCCGGGATCTCGACCTTGCTCAGCGCGGCCGCGTCGGCGACGGCGGAGCCGGACATCCAGGAGAAGCCGAGGCTGACGCCGACGCTGACGTAGCCCAGGCCGCCGCGGACCTTGCCGAACAGCGCGAGCGCGAAGTCGAAGAGCCGGTCGGCGATGCCGGCGTGGTTGGCGGTGGCACCGAGCAGCACGAACAGCGGGACCGCGAGCAGCGGGAAGCTGGCCGTGGAGTTGGTGATCAGTCGCATGGCGAGGCCGAGGGACTGACCGGTGAACATCAGGTAGGCCAGGCCCGGGCCGAGGAACGCGAAGGCGACGGGCACGCGCAGCACGAGGAGCAGCGCGATGGCGAGCAGGAGCAGTCCGACGGTCATCGTGTGACCTCCTGGCCGGGGCCGTTCACCTGGATCGCCAGCTCGTCGGAGTGCGAGGCCTCCCGGACGCCGTGGAGCGCGACGTCCACGGCGGCGACGGAGGCGCGGATCGCGGTGCTGATGAAGCCGAGCAGCGGCAGCACGTAGATCCACTTCACCGGCAGCCCCATGGCGGGCGTCGTCAGCTGGCCGGACTCCTCGATGAGGGACCAGCACGCGGCAGCGAACCCGACCCCGATCACGGCGACGATCGCCAGCGCGAGGACGTGGATGGCGCGGACCACGCGCTCGGACTTGATCTGGTCGACGATCTGGAGGGCGATGTGGCCGTCGCGGGTGACCAGGACGCCGGTGGCGGTGAAGGTCAGCCAGACCAGGCAGTAGCGGGCCAGCTCGCCCGTCCAGGTCCAGCCGTCGATCGGCAGGTAGCGCTGCCCGGCCTGCACCAGGACGAGGACGAAGATGACCGCGGTCGCCAGCCCGGCGACGCCGATCTCGACGGCCGTGATCACCCGGACGGCGCGGTGCAGCGCCGGGTGCCGGGGAGGCGCCGGCGGCGGCGCGGTCGGCTCTGGCTCGTTCGTGCTCACTGTCTCTTCCCTTCCGTCCCGGCGCACAGCGACTGTGGCCCCGGTCACAACTCGTGGAACTCTAGAAACCTCGTGGAAACAAGTGCAATCGGTTGCCATAGTTGCCAACCACGTGGCTTGATGTCCGGGTGCAGCAGCCCACGATCTACGACGTCGCACGCCGGGCGGGGGTCGCCCCGTCCACCGTCTCCCGCGCCTTCGGCAAGCCGGAGCGGGTCGGGCGCGCGACCCGCGAACGGGTCCTCGCCGCGGCGGACGAGCTCGGCTACGTCCCCAACCCGCACGCCCGCGCGCTCCAGACCGGGCGGCACAAGACGATCGCGATGGTCATCTCCGACATCGCCAACCCGCACTTCTTCGAGCTGATCCGGGGCGCCGAGCAGCGGGCGAAGGCGGCCGAGAACACCCTGGTGATCGTGAACGCCGAGGAGTCGCCGACGATCGAGCGCGACCAGATCCGCGCGCTGACCCGCTCGGTCGACGGGTTCATCCTGGCCGCGAGCCGGCTCCCGAGCCAGGACCTGCGCAACCTCGCGGCGAAGCACCACGTCGTCCTGGTCGACCGCGAGCTCGACCCCCTGCCGAGCGTCGCGATGGACACCGCGTCGGGCTGCCGCCAGATCCTCGAGCACCTCGCGTCCATGGGGCACGGCGGCTTCACCTACTGCGCGGGGCCGCCGGGCTCGTGGATGGGCGCCGCCCGGTGGGCGGCCCTGAGCGGCGCCGCCGAGGAGTACGGCCTGCGCGCCCACCGGATCGGCCCCTACACCCCGACCGTCGTCAACGGCGGCGCCGCCGCCGACAGCGCGCTGCGCACGGAGGCGACCGCCATCGTGGCGCACAACGACCTGCTGGCCATCGGCATCATGCGGCGGCTGACGGCGCGGGGGCTGCGGGTCCCCGAGGACGTCAGCGTGATCGGGTTCGACGACATCTTCGCCGCGGACCTCACCACCCCCACCCTCACCACCCTCGGCGGGCCCGACGCCCATGCCGGCAGGCTCGCGGTCGAGCTGCTCCTGGAGCTCCTGAAGTCGTCGCCGGGCCTCAAGGAGACCGACGGCGAGGAGTCCCCGCACCGCCTGCGGCTGCCGACCCACCTCGTGCTCAGGGACTCGTCGGGCGCCGCGCGCCCGACGGGTGAGACCGCCTGACGCGACCCACCGACGAGGACGTCGCCGGGACCGTCAAGGAGCTCATCGAGGACGGCAAGGTCCGCCACTTCGGCATGTCCGAGGCGGTAGGCGGAGTCGTGTGCCCAGCAACCCTCTATCCCGTTGCCTCAGGCACACGACCACCCCCGGGGCCCCGCGACCGGCCGTGGCGAGCCTCCCCGCTAGGTGCGAGTGGCCCGGTCCAGCAGCACCAGGACGTGCTGATAGGTCTCCCCCGTCGCTCGGCTCATGCCGAGCTCGCAGGTCCGGTTGCACGAGGCGTGCGCGTCGGCACCGTACGCCGCCACCTCGGCGGCCTGCGCGGCCGTCGCCGACGCGGTGAGCTCGGGGTGCAGCATGCCGCGGTCGCCGGCGAAGGCGCAGCAGCCCCACGACGGTGGCACGAAGACCTCGCGCGAGACCGCTCCGGCGATCGCGCGCAGCGCTCCATCGGCGCCGCTGCGGACCGACGAGCACGTCGGGTGCAGCGCCAGCCGGTCTGCGACCGGCTCCGCCGGGAGCCGCGGCAGCAGCGCGCGCGCCGCGAACACGACCGCGTCCTCGACCACCAACCCGCGGTCCGCGAGGGCCTTGGCCAGTCCCTCGCTGCACGACGCGGCGTCGCTGACCACCGGCAGCAACCCGCCGCGGCTGGCGCGCAGCAACGCGTCGGCGACCCGGTCGGCTATCACGGCGGCGCCGTCGGTCAGACCCTTGGAGCTCCACGGCATCCCGCAGCACAGCGCGTCGGCGCCCTCGGGCACCACCACACCGACGCCGGCCCTCTCGCACAGTGCCCGGAACGCGGCGCCGGCCGAGGCGTCCGGCCCGCCGGGTGCCGCGAACATCGAGCCGGTGCAGCTCGGCATCAGCACGACGCCCGCGGCCAGCGGAACGGCCCCCACCGGCCCACGCCGCTCGCCCCCTCCCGGGAGGTCCGGGCTCCAGCGCGGCACCAGGTCGGGGTCGAGGAACCGCCGCGCCAGGTCCGAGCCGCGTTCGGCAGCGCCGGGGACGCGCCGCGCTGCGCTCAGGCCCGCGGCGGCCGCCCTGGTCGCGCCGGACCAGTGCCGGGCCGCGGTCCGGCCGGCGGCCTGGGCCACCCGGCCCTGTCCGTCGGCCCGCAGCCGGCGCACCAGGTCACCGGTGTTGATCGAGACCGGGCAGGCGGTCTGGCACATGCCGTCGGCGGCACAGGTCTGCACGCCGTCGTAGGCGTAGGCGGCGGCCAGCTCGTCGGCCGCGGTGCTCTCCCCGGCGGCCCGCATCCCCGCCTCGGCGCGCCGCGCGACGATCCGCTGTCGCGGCGTCAGCGTCAGGTCCCGGCTCGGACAGACCGGCTCACAGAAGCCGCACTCGACGCAGCGGTCGACCTCGTCCTCGACATTCTGGACGGTCTTCAGGTCCCGCAGGTGCGCGGCGGGGTCGTCCGTCAGCACCACGCCGGGGTTGAGCACGCCGCTGGGGTCGCAGAGCCGCTTGACCTCGCGCATCGCCTCGTACAGGTCGTCGCCGTACTGGCGGCGGACGAAGGCGGCCATCACCCGGCCGGTGCCGTGCTCAGCCTTCAGCGTCCCGCCCCGGGTCAGCACCACGTCGACCATGTCGTCGGTGAAGTCCGCGTAGCGCTGCCGCCCGGCGTCGGTCCCGAAGTCCTCGGTGACCATGAAGTGGATGTTGCCGTCCTTCGCGTGCCCGAAGACCACCGCGTCGACGTAGCCGTGGTGCGCGAACACCTTGCCGAGGTCCTCGCAGGTCGCGGTCAGGTCGCGCACCGGGACGGCGACGTCCTCCAGCAGCGCGGTGGTGCCGGGGCGCCGGGCGCCGGCGACGGCGGCGTACAGGCCCTTGCGCACGTGCCAGAGGTCGGCGCGCCGGGCGGCGTCGCTCGTCAGCGGGTCGCCGCCGACCCCGGTGGCGAGCACCGGAGCCCCGCCGGCGACCAGGTCGGCGAGCTCCTCCGCGGAGCCGGCCCGGTACTCGACCAGCAGGGCGGCCTGGCCGCGCAGGTCCAGCCCGCGCAGGCCGGGGGTCGCGCGCGGGTCGGCGGCGGCGACGCGCAGCGAGGGCGTGTCCAGCAGCTCGAGCGCGGAGGCGCCGGAGGCGACGAGCGCCGGGAGCGCGTCCGTCGCGTGGGCCAGCCCGTCGACGACCAGGAGCCCGGTGGCGGCGTGCGGGCGCACCGGCAGCGTGCGGAACGTGGCCGAGGAGACGAAGGCGAGCGTCCCCTCCGAACCGACCGCCAGGCGGGCCAGGATCTGGGCCGGGTCGTCGTGGTCGAGCAGCGCATTGAGGGCGTACCCCATGGTGTTCTTGATCGAGAACTGCCGCTCGACCTCCGCGCGGGCGACGGGATCGGCGCGCAGACGATCGCGCAGCGCTCGCAGCCCGGCGTGCAGGGCCGGCTCGTCGTGGGCGAGCCGGGCGTCGGCGTCCGGCTCGGCGGTGTCGACGACCGTGCCGCTGGGCAGCACCAGGCGC
The DNA here is from genome assembly GCF_040191335.1 of Nocardioides sp. YIM 152588. Taxonomy (NCBI): domain Bacteria; kingdom Bacillati; phylum Actinomycetota; class Actinomycetes; order Propionibacteriales; family Nocardioidaceae; genus Nocardioides; species Nocardioides sp. YIM 152588. The sequence goes on from NZ_JBEGDJ010000005.1 coordinate 125,048, forward strand.
AGGGAGTCGAGGGTGTGGTAGCTCGTGCCCTCCACGCCGCAGCTCATGCCGCTCGAGTTGTTGGCGACCACCCCGCCGATCGTGCAGGCGCCCTCGCTGGCCGGGTCCGGGCCGAGCTGGCGGCAGTACGGCGCCAGCGCGGCGTTGACGGCCCGGACCGTCGTGCCGGGGGCGACCCGCACCCGGTCACCGCCGTCGAGGACCTCGAGCCCGCGGAAGCCGCGCCGCACGTCCAGCAGCACGCCGTCCGTGCCCGCCTGGCCGGACAGGCTGGTGCCGCCCGCGCGGAAGGTCAGCGGCAGGCGCTCGGCGCGGCACGCGGCCAGCGCCCGGGCGACCGCCGCCTCGTCGCTCGCGACGACCAGCGCCTCGGGGCGCCGCAGGTAGTGGGAGGCGTCGCTGGCGGCGGTGACCCGGTCGAGCAGCCGGTCGTGCACGCTCGCGGGGTCGACCCCGTGCCGGACCAGGCGGTCGCGGGCGGAGCCGGGCGCTGCGCTCACCGGTCGCCCTGGCTGTCGTGCGGTTCGTCGTCGGCGCGGACCAGGACCAGCTCGTAGGTCATCGCGACCGGGTTGTGGCCGGGCACCAGCGTGCCGTGGTGCCAGGCGGCGTGGCGGTCGAGCAGCCCCGCCGCCAGGTCGGCGCGCACCCGGCCCGCGACGCGGCGCACCGCACCGTCGAGGAACATCACCTCGGTGGCCGGACCGTCGACCTCCTCCAGGGCACCGTCGCCGGTCCGCAGCAGGCCGCCGACGAGCGAGCCGATCTGGCCGCGGACCTCCGCCCCGGACCAGCCGGCGCGCTCGACGAGGTGCTCGATGACGCCGACCAGGTCGACGTTGGGCCGGACCCGGCAGACCAGCGCGTCGACCGCCGCGGTCGCGACGTCCGCGCCGTCGATGGCGCGCGGCACGAAGAGCGACATCGTGGTCTCGGGGTCGGGCCGCACCTCGATCGCGACGTCGGTCGACGTCCAGACCCGGGCGCTGACCCCGGCGCCGAGCACGACGGTGTCGGGGATCAGGTGTCCCGCACGTCGTACGCCGTGGGCGTCCTCGAACAACGCGTGGGTGTGCGAGAAGACAGCGCCGTCCCGGTGCCCGAGGGTGAGGCCGCCCCGGACCAGCCGGGCCGGCGTGGCCGCTGTCCGCGGCGGGCTGAACGTCGCCACCGCGCCGCCCTCGGGGCCGAGGTCGGGCACGTAGTAGCCGAACTCGGCGAGCTCGCCGCCGACGAGCTCGCCGACCGCGGAGCGGGCGCCGGTGCTGTCCAGCAACCCTGCCAGGGCGTCGAGCAGGGGCACCCCAGCGGGGAGCTCGACCTCGTGCGGGGTCAGGCGGGCGGCGACGGCGACCACCCGCTCGTCGGCGACCGGGCCGGGGTGCCGCAGCGTGGGCACGCCCGCGGCCGGCGCGAACGCCGTCGCGCCGACGGCCCGCTCCTGGAGCGCACTCACCGGACCGCCGCCTCGGGCCACAGCCCCGCCTCTCGCAGCAGCTCGCGCAGCAGCGGCGTGGTCACCTTGCCGTACGCGGTGGTGGGCAGCTGATCGACCAGGTGGATCAGCTTCGGCGCCTTGTAGCGCGCCATGTGCTCGCGGCACCAGGCCGTCAGCTCCTCGGCGGTGAGCCCGCCCTCGACCACGGCGACCGCGAAGCCGACCTCGCCCCAGTCGGCGTCGGGGGCGCCGACCACGCCGACCGCACGCACCTGCGGATGGGTGAGGATCTTCTCCTCGACCTCGCGCGGGTCGATGTTGGAGCCGCCGGAGATGTACATGTCCGAGGCCCGGCCGGTGATGAAGAGCATCCCGTGCTCGTCGAGCAGGCCGAGGTCGCCGGTGCGGAACCAGCCGTCGCGGAACGACTTCTCGTTGGCGGCGTCGTTGTCCAGGTACCCCGGGAAGACCGCGGGTCCGACCACACAGATCTCGCCCCGCTCCCCCGGCGGGAGCTCGTTGCCCTCGCCGTCCTGGATGGAGATCGTCATCCCGGTCCGGGCGTAGCCGGCGGTGACGATGCCCTCGTACGTCGGCACGTCGGCGTGCAGCGCGGGCGGCAGGACGGTGATCGCGCCGGTCACCTCGCACAGGCCGTAGTACTGCTCCACGACCGGCCCGAGGACCTCGAGTGCCCGGGCCTGGTCCTGGCGGGTGATCGGTGCGCCGGCGTAGATGACGTAGCGCAGCGAGGAGGTGTCGGTGCTCTCGTCGACGCCGGCCACGAGCCGGTTGAGGATGGTCGGCACGGTGAACGCCGTGGAGACCCGGTGCTCGGCGACGAGGCGCCAGGCCTCGGCGACGTCGAGCGACTCGCCCGGCAGCAGCACCGTGGCCGCGCCGCGGGCGACGTGGGTGAGCACGTGCACGCCGGCGCCGTGGGAGAGCGGTGCCAGCACCAGGGTCGCGTCGCCGCTGCCCAGGCCCGGCATCAGGTCGGCGATGTGGTTGTTCACCACGAACGCCATCTGGTCGTGGGTGAGCACGGCGGCCTTGGGCCGGCCGGAGCTGCCCGAGGTGAAGAAGAACCAGGCGGGGTCGCCGACCGCGACCGGCGCCTCGGGCACGCGGGCGCCCAGGTGCTTGTCGACCAGCGCGCCGACGTGCGGGCGGGCGTCGCTGCCGGGACCGTCGGAGAGGGTCCAGGCGGGCACCGGCGCCAGCGCGCGGACATGGTCCTCTGCGCCTTCCTCGACCACCAGCAGGTCGGGGCGGACCACCTCGGCGAGCTTCGCCACGTCGGCGGGCGGCAGCTTGGCGTTGGTGGGCGTGATGATGGCGCCGACGCGCCAGGTCGCGACCATGACGGTCAGGTAGTCGCGGCAGTTGCCAGCGTGCAGCATGACCACGTCGCCAGCGCCGATCCCCGCCTCCAGCAGCGCCGCCGCGAGCGCGTCGACGCGGCCGTCGAGTTCGCGCCAGCTCCAGGTGACGTCGCCGCGGACCAGGGCGGTGCCTTCGGGCAGGCGGGCCGCGGTCTGGCGCAGCAGCGAGGCGAGGTTGCTGGTGCGCTGCGTGATCGAGGGCAGCGCGCGCCGGGGGGCGGGGCCCGTCGGGGCGGTCGCGTCGGTCGTCATCACCAGGCCTCCAGGACGCTCGCGTAGTTGGCGACGGCCGCGCCGCCCATGTTGAAGACGCCCGCCACGTCGGCGACGGGCAGCTGCATGTCGCCGGCGGTGCCGGTGACCTGCATGGCGGCGATGGCGTGCATGGAGACGCCGGTCGCGCCGATCGGGTGCCCCTTGGCCTTGAGGCCGCCGGAGCGGTTCACCGGCAGCTTGCCGTCGGGCTCGGTGAGGCCGTCGGCGAGCACCCGGTGACCCTGGCCGCGCTCGGCGAGGCCGAACGCCTCGTACTGCAGGAGCTCGGCGATCGTGAAGCAGTCGTGGGTCTCGATCAGGTCGAGGTCGGTGGTGGTCAGTGCGGCCTGCTCCAGCGCGTCGGCCCAGGCCCGTCGTACGCCGGAGAACTCCAGCGGGTCGCGGCGCGAGAGCGGCAGCGGGTCGTTGGCGTGGGCGCGGGCCCGGAACCGGACGCGCTGCGGCGCCGTCCGGGCGACGTCCTCGGAGGCGACGACGATCGCCACCGCCCCGTCGGAGATCAGCGAGCAGTCGGTGCGCCGCAGCGGCGACGCCACGATCGGGTTCCTCTCCGAGACCGTCGAGCAGAAGTCGGAACCGAGGTCCTTGCGCAGCTGGGCGTAGGGGTTGCTGACGCCGTTGCGGTGGTTCTTCGCGGCGATCCGGGCCATCGCGTCCGAGGGGTCGCCGTACCGCTCGGCGTAGGCGCGGGCGATCCCGGCGAAGACGCCGGCGAACCCGCCGTCCACGTCGGCCTCCTCGGGCTCGTAGCAGCCCGACAGCAGGATCTCGCCGGCCCGGGCGGTGGGGACGCCGGTCATCTTCTCGGCGCCGACGACGAGCGCGACGCGGCCGCGGCCGGAATCGACGAAGTCGCAGGCGGCGTACAGCGCGGCGGACCCGGTGGCGCAGGCGTTCTCCAGCCGGGTGGCCGGGGTGCCGGCGAGCGCCGGGACGCCGACGCCGACCAGCGCGGCCTGGAAGTCCTGGCGGGAGAAGCCGTTGTTGTAGACGCCGGCGTAGATGCCGTCGACCGCGTCCGCGTCGATGCCCGCGTGGGCGAGCGCGCCGGGCACGACCTCGGTCATGAGCGCGGTGGTGTCGGGCGCCTCGAGGCGGCCGAAGCGGCTGTGGTGCCAGCCGATGATCGAGACCGTGGACGACATCGGGATCCTTCCTGGGTGTGGCCGGGGCGACGCCGCGGTGCGGTCGGACCCGGTGGGACGGTCTCAGCCTGCGCCAGCGTGCGCCACGTCACAACGGACGCCTGCCGAGTGACGCCCGTCTCGCCTTCGACAGTTGTCGAAAGTGGCGGGCCGATCCGGCGAGCGGCGGCGGGATTCGACATTCGAAGGAGTCCGAGGCCCGGCTTCTCGTCGTACGTCGGTTCCGGGTCGCCCGCGCCGCGACGGAGAGTGTGGCGACCACCACATCGAGCACGTCGGCGACGACGTGTCCGCCGACCGCCGAGGAGTGACCGATGCGCGCCGTGATCAAGGCAGCCGAGGGACCGGGCTGCGCCTTCGTCGAGGACCGATCCGAGCCCGACCTCCTGCCGGGCCAGGTCCGGCTCGCCGTCGCCGCCACCTCCGTCTGCGGCACCGACGCGAGCATCTATGCCCACGGCCCCGCCGCGCAGGCGCTCGGCCTGCGGTTCCCGGTGACGATGGGCCACGAGGTCGCCGGCACCGTGGTCGAGGTCGGACCGCACACCACCGGGCCGGCGCTCGGAGCACGCGTCGGGGTCGAGACCCACCTGGCCTGCGGCCACTGCTGGGCCTGCCGCGCCGGCGAGGGTCACAACTGCGCCGACATGTCGCTGCTGGGCGTCGACGTGGACGGCGCCTTCGCCGAGCGGGTCGTCGTGCCCGCGGCCAGCTGCTTCGAGGTACCCGACGAGATCTCGCCGGAGACGGCGGCCCTGCTCGAGCCGGCCGGCAGCGCCATGCACGCGGTGCTCCGCTGCCCGCAGCCGCTCGCAGGGGCCAGCGTCCTGGTCTCCGGCGCCGGCCCCGTCGGCCTGGTGCTCGTCGAGATCGCCCACGCCGTCGGCGCCCGCGAGATCGTCGTGGTCGAGCCCAACCCGGCGCGCCGCCGGCTGGCCGTCGAGCGCGGCGCCACCGCGGTGGACGTCGACGCGGACCCCGTGGCGGCCGCCGACCGGCGTACCCGGGAGCGGCGCGGCTTCGACGTCGCCTTCGAGTGCTCCGGCGTGCTCCCCGCGCTGAACGCCCTGGTGGACCGGGTCCGCAACGAGGGCACGCTGATGGTCGTCGGCCTGGCCGGCGGCGACCTGGTCCTGCCCGCCACCCGGACCTTCATCACCCGGGGCCTGACCGTCAAGGGCAGCTGGGGCCGATCGATCTGGCGCACCTGGGAGGAGCTGAGCGCGCTGGTCGTCGCCGGCCACGTCGACCTCGACCGGCTGGTCACCCACCGGTTGCCGCTGAGCGGACTGCCGCAGGCCCTGGACCTGATGCGCGGCGACGCCGGCAAGGTCCTGCTGCTGCCGTCGCTCCCGGACGCTCCGGACGCCGCCGACAGCGGGACCGCCGGTCGGTCGCGCGCCGCCGTGCCCGCCTGAGCGACGGCGGGCCTACCCTGACCGGGTGACATCGGAGGTCCAGCAGAAGATCGACGCCCTCGGCCGGCGACTGGGCCGCTCGGTGGTGCTCAACGACCCCGACATCCGCCTGGTGCTGGCGAGCGAGCACTTCGGCGACGAGGACCCGGTGCGGGTCCGTGCGATGCTGCACCGCGACGCCGGCGGCGGACCGATCGGCTACCTCCTGAGCCACGGGATCACGCAGTGGACCCGCGCCGGCAGGGTGCCCGCCTCCGCCGAGCACGAGCTGCTCTCACGCCTGGTGGTCCCGGTACGACGCCACGGCGAGCTCCTCGGGTTCCTGGTCGTGATCGACGCCGACGAGAGCCTCAGCGACGATGACGTCGCGCTGGTCGAGCAGCTCGCCCAGGACGCCGCCGGGCTGATCGTCGCCGAGCGGCACGCGCAGGACGAGCGCGCGCGGGCGCAGGAGCAGCACCTGACGGCCTGGCTCGGCACCGACGCCGGGGAGCGGTCCGCCGCCGAGCGCGCCCTGACCGACCGCGGGGTGCTGCCGCTGCCGCGCCACCTGCGGGTGCTGGTCCTGGAACCGGTGGGCCTCGCGGGCGGCGTCGAGGACGATCAGGTCGACCTCGCGCTCCGCCACGCGCTGGAGGCGGCGCCGCGCGCCGGACGGGAGTCGGTGCTGCACGCCGTGGCCGGTCGACGCGGCATCCTCGTGCTGGCCTCTCCCGTCGAGATCGACGACGCGGCCGCGGAGGCCCGCGCGGACGCCCTGATGGCCGACCTGGACGCGTTCGCCGCCGGCCGGTTCGGCGCCCGGGTGGGCGTCGGCGCCGAGGTGCTCGACCCCGACCGGGCGTGGACGTCGTACCGGCAGGCGGTGCTCGCCTGCCGCGCGGTCCCGGCACTGGGCGCCGGGCGGACGGCCCGCTGGGACCAGCTGGGTCCGCTCGGGCTGCTGCTCCGCATCCCGCCCGACGAGCTCGACGAGACCGCCGTCCCGCCGGCGATCGGCCAGCTCGAGGCCGCGGACCCGCACGGCCGGCTGCTCGAGACCCTCGAGGTCTTCCTGGACCGGGGCGGCTCCGGCTCCGCCGCGGCCGAGCGGCTGCACGTGCACCGCACGACGCTCTACTACCGGCTCGACCGGATCCGGGAGATCACGGGCCTGGACCTCGACGACGGGAGGGTCCGGCTCGAGCTCCACCTGGGGCTGCTGGTGCGGCGCCTTCTGGCGGCCGGCTGACGCACGCCGACGGCCCCGGACCAGGTGGTCCGGGGCCGTCGGCGGCGGTACGGCGGAAGCGGGTTCGGGCGAGGGTCAGGCAGCGAGCGGTCCGGCCGCCGGCACCGGCTCGTCGGGCACCGCGTCGCGGCCCTCGTACATGGCCTCCTCCGCCTCCGGGCTGACCCCGCGCCGGGCCTGCCACTTGCTCACGGCGACGACCACGAACGGGATGAGCACGGCGGTGACGACGACGGCGGAGGCCACCTGGGTGGTCGCCACGGCCTGCACGGACTGGTAGCTCGGGTCGGCGAGCGCCACGGCGGCCGGTGTCGCGATCGCGTTGCCCGCGGTGGTCGCCTCGCAGGCGCCACCGATGACGTTTCGGGTCGGCTTCGGGTGCCGTCGGGCGACGTGCCACAGGTGAAGCGCCAGCATGGCCAGGCCGCCGGAGAGGACGATCGTCATGATGCCGAGCAGGAAGCCGACGGCGCCGGCGGTGAGGAAGACGCCGAGGTCGATGCCGGCACCGATGGCGAAGAGCGCGAACGGCAGGATCAGCTTCTCACCGGGGGCCAGGAACTCGCGGGCGATCTGGCTGGTGTTGCCGATCACGAAGCCCAGCAGGATCGGCAGGAAGACCGCGAGCAGCGCCATCGGGGAGAAGTCGGCCAGGCCGGCCGCACCGAGCGCGATCATGGTCAGCAGCGGGCCGTCGTTGATGGACAGCACCGCCACCGCGCCCTTGTCGGACCGGTTGCCGAACTGGCCGGTGAGCGCGATGTACATCGCGCCGTTGGAGTTGCCCATCGCCGCGATGATCGCCAGCGGGACGAGCCCGAGCAGGGTGCCCTCGGGCGTCAGGTAGGCGACCCCGAGACCGACGGCGATCGCCGCGGCGTACTTGCCCAGCAGCATCACCACGCCCTTCTCGAGCGAGGAGGCCACCGACTTGACCCGGATCTGGGAGCCCATCACGAAGAAGAACATCGCGATCAGGGGGACGGCGCCGTCGCGGAACAGCGCGGTCGTGAAGCTGCCGATCCCGAGCACCTCGGGAACGAAGGTGTTGATCAGTGCCGCGAGGAAGAGCGGGATGATCAGCAGGGCGCCGGGGAGCTTCCCGAGCGTTCGGAGGAGGTTGTCCATGGCTTGTTCCTCTGCGAGATGGGGTGGGCGTCATCGCGCACCCGCACCTCCATCATGAGGCACGGGAGCTCGACGAGCCCCGGGGCTCGAACCGTCCCGGGGCGCCACCACCGCGGGGAGAGGTCCGAGTGCTTCCGACCGGGAGGCCGAGCGGCTGTGGCACTCGTCACTGTAGGAACGGTGATGTGGCGCGCGACACAGACGGATGCGGGAATCAGGACCGTGACGTTCCGACATCTGTCGAATCGACTGGATACGCCACCGGCCTCAGCGTCGACGAGGGCCTGGGGCGCGCCGGGGTGGCAGCCTCCTCGCCGTCTCCCTGACGATCAGCGTCGCCGTGTTCGTCCCCGTCCAACGCCGTGCCGAGGCGTCCGCGGCACTCACCGCGCCTGGGCAGCGGCAGTCCGATTCAGCGAGATCGGAGGTAGCGGACTAGACGTGACGTGTGCCACACTGGACCGCCTGAATCGTTTCAACCCGATGACCGCCAGAGTCCCCTAGCGCACTGACGGGCGTCGCAATGGCGAAGGCTGGTCAAAGGTGACGCATCCCCCACGCATCGTCCCGCTTCCGCTCATGCCCACACCGGCGCCCCTCGATACGACCGCCGCGGCGCCGGGTGCAGGGCTGGGACGTGCGGCCGGCCACGCCGACGGAGGTACCGACCGCAACTGGCTGGCATGGCTCGGACCGCACGGCGAGGCTCGTCCCGCTCCGGCGTCGGGCGAGCGGACCGCCAACGTCGCCCGGGCAGTGCTGGGGAACGACGCGGTCGATTGGGCGGTCGAGGTCGCGGCGCGGGTCGTCGACATGCATGCGGCTGCTGGGAGGTTCCCCGCCGAGGCGGCGCTCGAGGCTCGGGCCGGGTGCGAGGCCGGCCTCCTCCACGGCCTGACCCGGTTCGCGCTCGGCGAGCCGGCGCACTGCGTCGGCGCCTCCGATCGAGCGCTGGAGGACGCCCGGCACTGGGCCCGGCAGGGCCTGCCGATCGAGCACATCTTCGATGTGCTGTGGAGCACGCACAGCGTGGTGAACGACGCCGTGCTCGCGGAGCTGCACGCGGTCGGCCGAGATCTCTCCCCGGCGGATGCCCGGCAGGTGGTGGCCGACCTGACCACCTACGTCGGGAACACAGTTCGAGACATGACGGAGGCTTACCGGCAGGAGCGGACGGTGTTGCGCTCGAGCGAGCGTGCCCAACGCGCGGGCGCTCTCAGCGCCATCCTCGACGGGGCGGACGACCCCGAGCTCGAGAGGGCGCTGAGGCTGCGGCTGCGAGCCCACCACCTGCTCGGGGTGGCGTGGACCACGGACGACCTCCCCGACGAGGCACGGGTCCGGGAGCTGGATCGCATCTGCGCCAAGCTGTCGTCGAACCTGGGAGCGAGCGGGTCGGTCGTACTCCCTCGGGGCAGGTACGACGTCCTGTGGCTCACGTTCAATCGCCGCGAGGACGTCGACGTGGCCGGGGTGATCGAGGTCGAGGACGGCCTGGGGCTGGCGTTCGGTGGGCTCCATCGGGACATCGCCGGCGTTCGCACCAGCTACCGCGAGGCGGAGCACGCCAGTCGGGTCGGCCTGCTGGCCGGCGAGAGCGGCTGCTGGACCTACGACCGCGTCTCGATGGTGGCGCTGGCCCTCAGCGACCTCACGGCGTCACGGGCGTTCGTGTCCTCTGAGCTCGACGGCGTCCTCGGCCTCGACGAACGGCAGCGTGACCTGCGGGAGACCGTTCGCGTCTTCCTCGCCGTCGGCGGCAGCCGCAACGAGGCCGCGCGCCGGCTCAACATCGCTCCGACGACCGTCGCCTACAGGGTGCAGCAGTTCCAGGACCTCCTCGGGCGCCCCCTCGCCCCACGATCACTCCAGACGGCGCTGGCCCTCGAGATCGTCCACCACGCCGGGGACGCGCTCGCGGACCCGAACCGGAACTGATCCGCCCCTCCTCCCTGGGCCGCACGCCGGCCTGTGGCGGCCATCGAGGAGCCGTCACGGGCCGGGGGCGAACCCGCGAGGGCGCCTCGCCCGACCACGCGGGTCGGGCGAGGCGCCCAGGCGCGGCTCGGCTACGGGCGGACGCTCGACACCGGTCCGCGCTTGATCACCTCCGTCGCGTACAGCTCCAGGCTGACCGGTCCCGTGAGCCCGTAGTCGTCGTCCCGCGCCCTGCTCTCCGCACCGGTGCCCGGTGCCACCCGGACGGCGTTGATCAGCGTCGTCGCCACCCTCACCTCGATCGTGTTCGAGCCCTTCTTCAGGTAGGGGCCCACGTCGATGTGGCGGATGTCCTGGAGGTCGATGGGCGGCAGGTCCTTCCCGTTGACGGTCACGCTGGAGGAATCGGTCGCCGAACCCAGGTCGAGCAGCGCGCCCTGACCCTGGTGCCAGCCCTGGCGGAGATCCACCGTCGTGGTGTAGTACCCGATACCGGACACGTCGCGCAGGTCGACGGCGTACCCGTTGTCCGGGTGGATCTCACTCCACGCCGGCAGGCCGTTCCCGGTGTCGGCCACCTCCCCGACGCTGAGCCGCGTGCGGAGGGTGTGCTCGATCCCGGGCAGGCCGGTCTCATCCCCGGTGAAGCTCTCCACCTCGAGGTCCCATCGGTCCAGGGAGAGCGCCTCGTCGTCGGCCGCGAGGTCGGCACTCACCGTGCGGCCGTCGCTGAGCTCGATGCCCTCGACCCGGCCGTTCGGCCCGGTGACGAGGAGCTGGCCGCCCTCGACGTAGCGGAACGAGTGGGTGTCGCCCTCCTCCTGGAGAGCCACGTGGACCGCGGGCGCGGGCTGGCGGTCGAGGTTGCGTGTGCTCACCGCGATCACCGTCGTGTCCTGGCCCATCAGCCGCACGTCGACGGTGACCCTGCCGTTCTCCTGGTCGTAGCTGGCCAGCGGCTCGGTCTCGCCCGTCCAGGTGTTCAGCAGGTAGGGCGTCCCGTCACCGTCCAGGGTGATCCGCTGCGTGACCTCCTCGTTGGTCTGGTTGAAGAGCAGGTAGTAGTCCGCGTCGTCGGTGTGGCGGCGCACCGAGATGATCGCTGAGTCGTCGGCGTCGCCCGTCACCGGCTCGCGGGACGCGGCCGGCTCGATCCCCAGGTCCTCGAGGGCGGCGACGGCGTCGGCCACCGCTCCGACCCGACGCACGTGGTGCTCGGTCGAGACGGACAGCGCGTCCAGCTCGGCCATCACCTCGATCAGCGCCGCGTCGGCCGCCTCGTGGTCGCGCGCACCGGGCGTCTCGGTCGGGAGATCTCCGACCACGATGACCGGAAGGCCGTCCTCGGCGAGGGACAGGATCTTCCGAGCGCTGACCAGGTCGAGCGTCTCCTGTCCGTTCAGGATGAGTGCCTTGTACGCCGACTTGGTCGGGAAGAACGCACCGTCGTTCAACGTCGCCCCCGGCTCGTACTCCGCGCCGTACTGCGGGTCGTTGAGGAACTCGTCGGTGATGTACTCGTTCGTGTACCCGCGCTGCGCGAGCGGGCCGGTGGAGCTCACCCGGGAGTCCGGCGACGGAACGGTTCCGCCGTTGGAGCCGATGCCGTGGCCCTGCCAGTAGATCGCGACGTCGAACCGCGGGCTCCCCTGTCGGAGGACCAGCGAGTGTCGGGCGAGGTCGTCGTTGACCTCCCGCATGTCGCCGGCCTGCCAGGTCGGCATCACCGGGTTCCAGGTCTCACCCCAACCCGGCCGGTTGTGGTTGAAACCGGCGTGCCACGGCCACACCTTCTCAGTGCCGTTCTGGGCGTCGGTCGTGATGTAGCCGAACCCGTGCCACACGTGCTGCGTCACACCACCCGCGAACGTGCGGTAGGCGGCCGAGAGGTTGGGGGCCGGCGTGGCGCCCGGCCCCTGGCCGCCGGCGCCCACGTTCCCGCCGAGCTTGGTGTCCCACACCGAGCGGATCGCACAGTTCTCGCTCGAGACCAGCGTCCGCCCCTCTTGCATGTGGGCCCCGACCGCGATGAACTTGCCGACCTCGGGGAAGCCCATGTTGCACTCGGCCTCGGGCTGGTCGACGTGCGCCATCGCGGACGGCACGACGATCGGGTCGCCGTAGGCCTGGACCCGGGTCTCCATGTTGATGTCGGCGCCGTACTCCTTCATCACCTCCAGGTGCTCGGAGATGAAGAGGTCGCTCCACGTCTGGCGGTAGTCGTGCCGGATGCGGGCGTCGAGCCCGTCGCCGAAGACGAAGGGTCCCTGGCTGAGGCCTTGGCGGCCGATGCCCGCGAGCGCGGGGAGCACGAGCGTAGCGTCGTAGCCGCGCAGTCGCTGCCACTGCTCCAGCATCCGCGGCGTCCACTTGATGTTGCTGCTGAGCTCGAGCGAGTCCGTGAAGAGCGCGCCGCCACCGACGCGGTCGACGTCACGTTGGGTCGCGGTGCTGTTGAAGCCGCCGTCGGGGTTGTTGCCGAAGGCGTTGCTGGTCCAGAAGTCCCGGTAGGCCTCGGCGCCCTCGCGGCCCAGGTGGTCGACGACGTACGTCGGCGAGGAGGCCGAGTTGCTGCCCGTCTTCACGTCCGCGGTGTAGTAGAAGGCGAGGAGCTGCCAGGGGTTGCCGTTCCCGGCCGGGAAGTCGTGCTCGAGCGTGCCGCCCTCGACCTCGCCGGTCAGGTCCACGACCGAGTCGGGGTCCAGCTCGGCAGTGCCGGAGTCGGTGCAGGCGCTGGTGCACTGCGCTGCCACCACCGCGACGAGCGCCTCGTCGGCAGCGGACGTCACCGCCGCCCCGGGCGGGGCGGCCCCGGGGAGGGGCGTCACCGTCAGCGTGGCGCAGGTTCCTGCCGTGCCGATGGCGGTCACCTCGGCCTCGACGTCGCCCACGGTGACCACGTTGCCGATCGCCACCGTCCCGACGCTGGCCACCTGCAGGGTGGTGTCCCCCGCGGCTGCCGGCGCACACAGCGTGGTGCTCAGCACCGAGGGCGTGGTGATCGTGGGAATCGCACCGGAGCGGCCGGAATCGGCCGCGACGACCTCGCGGCCGTAGAGGAGCTGCTTGGACACCGCTGGGTCGTTGATGTCCTCGGGCGTGGTCTGGCCGGCGGTCACCTTCGAGCCGGGCCACCCGGGGCTGACTGTCCAGTCGACGGTCAGCCCGTGCTCGGCCCCGGCGTCCTGGATGACCTCGACCACGTGGTTCCATCGCGGGGTGCCGAAGCCGTACTCGTCCAGGTACTCGTCGGAGCTGCTGTCGCCCGGGAACGGCGCGACCTCGATGCCGCCGGCGCCGGACTCGGCCATCGCGGCGACCTCGGCGCGGATCTCGTCGTCCTCCATGTCAGCGACGGTGACCCACCACCGGTACTTCGGACGTACGGCGTTCGGCGGCTCGGCGAAGTTCTTCGGGGAGAGCTCGGGGGCGACGCTCTGGGGCTGGTCCGATGACGCCGCGCTGCCGGGCGCCGCCGACGAGGCGGGGGTCGGCGCGGAGACCGCGACCAATGCCGTCGGAAGGGCGACGACGGTCGCAGCCGCGATCCCGACCCCCACCCTGCGCCGTACCTGTCTCGGAGTCGTTCTCATGGGCTGCTTCCTCCTGATCTCGCTCAACTCACTGGTGGGCCTGGGCTCGCGCGTCGCGGCCGCCGCGCGACCCGGTCGCCGGCCGATCACCGGTCCGCCCTGATCTCGGTGCTGCGGTAGGCGTCCAGGACGACGTCCAGGAGCCCGTAGTGCTGCTCGCCGGACGCCCCGAGCGACCAGAACTTCGCAGGGTTGTCGTAGTCGCCGATGCGGCGGCTCAGCGACGTGTCGATCTGGATCGTGAGGGTGTTGCGTCCGGGGCGCAGCAGGCCGCCGAGGTCGATCGCGTCGGAGAGCTGGTCGACATCGTCGACAACGGTGCCGTTGACGACGACCTCGGTCAGCATGTCGTCCGCGTGCCGCATCTGTAGGACGGCACCGCTGCGCCGCCAGTCCTGACCGAGCACGAAGGACGTGGTGTAGCGCCCGATGCCGGAGACCTCACCCATCGACTCCACCCCCAACGCGGCGAGCTGGTCCGCGGTGGCGGGCAGGTCCTCCCAGGTCGCGAGGTCGACGTCGTCGAAGGAGACGTCGACGACGGCGGAGGCGGTCGGGTCGTAGTCGTTCCTCTCCGGGTCGGGGCCCCAGCTCTCCAGGTCGAGCGTCCACCCGGTCGGGAGCGCCACGTCTGAGGGAACCGCGCTCACGCTGAACCGCCGTGTCCCGGCGGTGGTGGCCACCCGGTAGCTGCCCGGCTCGAACGCCCGGTGGACGATGGTGCGCCGGTCGAGCGGCGCGACGCTGCCGCCGCTGACGGCGGTCGCGTGGAACCCGCCCGCGGGGCGGGCGTCGGAGAGCGCCACGATCGCCGCGTCCCGATCCTCCAGGTCGAGGACCTGGGCATCGATGACGACGCCGTCGGCGGTCCGCCGGTACTCGGCGACCGGCGTGATGTCACCGGTCCAGGCGTCGTGCAGGTAGGGCACGCCGTTGCCCTCGAGACGGATCTCCTGGTCCGTCACGGCGCTGACCGGCGCACCGGGCTTGACGCCCCAGGGCCCCAGCGGATCGGCCGGGCCGGCGTGCGACCGCACCAGCGGCTCGTCCAGGGTGACGGTGTCGCCGTCGACGGCGGCCACCGTCGCGTGCTCCTCGCGGAGGGTGGAGCCGATGACCAGCTCGTCGCCGGGCTCGAGCGAGGCCGCCTCGGTCATCTGGATCGTGGTGTCACCGGCGGCCGCCGGCGCGGTCAGGTAGGCGGCCGCGTTGTAGAAGTAGTAGTAGTCGGTGCCGCTGGAGGTCTCCCGGTGCGAGGTCTCCAGACGCGGCACGTCGTACTGGGACGCCGGGACCACGCCGCCGCTCTCGAGCTGCGCCCGGAGCGCGTCCTGGTCGGCGACCTCGGTCACGCCGGGCAAGGAGACGAGGGTCGCCAGCAGCTCCTGCAGTCGGTCGTCACGATCCCCGCCGGGGTCGGTCCCGTAGGTGCGGGAGATGTCGCTGTCGAAGAGGAGCACCGGCAGCCCGGCGCGGGCGTAGCGGACCAGCCGCTCCGCGGTCTCGACGGACATCCGCTCCGCCTCCTTGACCACCAGCGCCTGGTACGACGGGCCGTCGGCGCCGAGGACGCCGTCGGACACCGTGGGGTCGGTGGCCTCCAGCAGGCCCTCGCTGACCAGGTTGTAGGAGTAGCCGTGGTCGAGGAGGTCCTGGAACTCGTTGCCACTGTGGTGCCGGTACCCGTCGTTGCTGCCGAGGAGGAAGGCGACGTCCACGTCCGCGGTGCCGGTCTGCATGATCGCCTGGCTGCGGCCGACGTAGTCGCTGAAGGTGTCGACATCGTCCCACCAGATCTGGCGGCCGTTGTAGGCGGAGAACCCCGGGCTGATCTCCTTCATGAAGTTCCAGCCGGGCCAGTCGCTCTCGTGCATGTTGAAGGTCTTGGCGAACGCCGACCCGTGGAAGATCGACCGGTTGACCCCGTGCGAGAAGTCCCCGTTGACCTCCCGGATGTTGTGGTGCCACGGCGTGTTCTGGTCGGCGTAGAAGGTGGTGGTCTCCATCGACAGCAGGTGCCCGCCGGTGAGGTTGAGCGCCGCGGACAGGTTCCGCAGGCCGTCACCCGACGTCGAGTTGTCACCCTCGGGGACGTCCACAGCGGCCGCGGCGGTCGCGATGTCGAGGCCGCTGAGGGTGTAGGCCTGGGCCCGGTAGGTGTACCCGAACGAGCGCGCCCACTCGCTGATCAGGGACGCGTGCTGGTCCTCGTACAGGCTGCCGAGGGTCATGTTGTAGTCCTCGACCATGCGCGTGGCGAGCTCCGGGTCGTCGAAGAGCTCGGCGTCGCCGGTCGCCAGCACGGGGCCCCACCCCGCGGTGTCGACCCCTCGCCGGTCGGCCACGGTGTCGAGCAGATCGGGCGTCCACAGCGGGTTCTGGTGGGACACCTCGATCGAGTCCTCGAAGATGCTGGAGCCCAGCCGGGCGTTGCGGCGGAGCAGTCGCTTCGTCTCGCGGTCGAGGATGTGGTCGTCCCAGAACTGGAAGATCCGCTCGGCCCCCGATGCGCGGAAGTAGTTGGTGACGTAGGACCGGTTGTGGATGGTGACGGCGGCGCCGCCTGAGGAGACCTGGCCGGTGCCCCGGTGGAAGGACCCGAAGAGCACCAGGTCCCCGGGCGCGAGGGTCTCCCCGGCGCTCGGCACGTAGCCCGACAGGTCGATACCGGAGAGGTCGGTCGCGTGCTCGAGCTGCCAGTCGGCCATCCGGCGCCGGTTCCCGTCGCCGTCGATCTTGCCCGCGAACTCGTCGGAGGCGGGCTCGGGACCGAAGGCGCCGACCACGTCGGCGTCGTAGTCGAGGCCGTTCTCGGCTGCCCAGGCGCGGTCCGGCACGCCGGCCGGGCTGCCGGCGTACGCGACACTGTCGATGGTGCGCTGCTCGCCGGCGCCGGGGTCGGCCTCGACGGGCGTGGTCGCACCGGTCACGTCGCGCGCGCCGGCGAGGTCGAACACGGGCGTCCCGTCGTCGCCGACCGACGTCACCTCGAGCAGCGTCGCCGCATCCAGGGTGTCGGTGAAGATGAACGGCGCCCCCTTGCCGTCCCTGAGCTTCTGGTCCGGGCGCGGCACGGCTGCGGCCCCGGCGGCGAGGTCGTCGCCATCGAGCTTGCGGTAGGCGTAGCTCGTCTCCTGCTGCTGCTCGGGGTCGTTGGGGTCGATGTTGTTGACGATCGGGGGCCAGTGCGAGGTGATCGTGAAGTCGACCTTGAAGCCTCCGCGGACCGCGTTCGCGGTGCGGAGCAGGGTCTTGACCACCCGGCTCCAGTTCTCGCTGCCCCAACCGATCTCGGCGGCGTCCTCGTTGTCGTAGCTCACCGTGTCGGCGAGGAAGGAGATCTCGACGCCCCCGAAGCCACCCTCGGCCATCTCGTTGATCTGCTGGCGCACTAGGTCGAGCTCCCGCTCCGAACGGCCGGCCCCTGCGTCGGGGAACCACATCCGGGCCATCGGCCGGGAGTCGATGGTCGGCGCGAAGGCCCGCGTGAGCTCACGCGGGACCGCCGCCTGCCCGGCCCCGTGGTGCGAGGGCGACGAGTGACGACCCTGCTGGACGAACGGCGCGCCCGAGGCGGTCACGGGCGACTGGACGCTGAGTGCGCCCGCGACCGCCAGGGCGACGGCGACCGCCACGGCCCGGCGACCGCCACGGGCGTGTGCTCCCGAGGGAATGAACGGGTTCGGCATGAGATCTCCAGGTGGGGCTGGTGAGGACGGTTGCTCGGCGTTCGGAGGGAGCGTCACGGGAGGCGGATCGGGCCCGCCCTTCCGCGCCGGCCGGGCGGCCGGCGCGGAAGAGCGGCGCGGGAGGGTGGTTGCCCTCAGCGGATCGGAGTGACGGCGTACGGCGTCAGCGTCACCCCCGTCAGGCCGTAGTCGAGGTCGGTCCGACCGGTGCGGTTGCCCAGCGGGGTGTCCACCTTGACCTTCAGCACGTTGCGGCCCGGACGGAGCCACTTCGTCACGTCGACCGTCGTGGTGTCCTGGTCCATGCGGTCGATCAACCTGCCGTTGACCCGGACGGCCACCGGCATGTCCGCTCCGTGGTCGAGCTGCAGCTCGACCCCGACCTTCTTCGACCAGGAACGCGGCCGCGTGAAGGAGGTTCGGTACCTGCCGATGCCGGAGATGTCGGCCGCCGACTCCACGCCCAGCGTCTCCAACTGCTCGGCCGTGAGCGGGAGGTCCCGCCACGCACCCAGCGACTGGGAGTCGAGCGCCACGGTGGTCTTGCTGGAGACCGTCGGGTCGACGTCGTTGACCTCCGCGTCAGGACCCCAGCTCTCCAGGTCCAGACGCCAGCCGTCGTCCAGGGCGATCGGCTTCGGCGCGGCCGGGGCCGACACCACGCTGGTCCCGCCGGGCAGGGTGACCTCGTAGTCGCCGGCCTCGGTGGTCACCAGTTCCAGCCCGCGATGGTCGACTCGGACCTCGCCACCGGTCGTGTCGAGGGCGTGGGTGCGGGGCGCGGCCGGGAAGCCGTTGGTCTTGTCCGCCAGCACGACCACGGTCGACTTGCCGAGCCCCAGCTCGACGCCGACGTGGGTCCGGCCGTCCTCGGTGTAGTACTCCGCCACCGGGGTGATCTCGCCTGTCCACGCGTTGAGGAGGTACGGCGTGCCGCTGCCCTCGAGCGCCAGGTCCTTCGGCTGGTCGGTGGTGACGCCGGCGGCCTTGCCCTGCGCGGGCGGGCCACCGGGGTTCTGCACCGGCGGGCCGCTGTGCGCGATCGTGAGCGGCTCCTCGAACGTCAATGTCGAGCTCGCCTCGTCGACCGCGGCGACGACCGCGGTCTCGGCGGCGTCGCCCTGGTCGATCGTGATCACGTCTCCGGCCTTGAAGCCGCCGACCGTGTCGAGGGTGGCAGTGGTGTCGCCGACCGCGGTGGCCGCGGCGAGCGCCGTGCCAGCGTTGTAGACGTAGTAGTAGTCGCCCTCGTTCGCGGCCCGACGGGAGATTTCCAGTCCGGTGGTGCCGGCTTCGGCCGCCGGCTCCACCGAGTGCGACCGCAGGAACGCGCTCGCCTCGTCCTGGCTGGCCGCGGTCGACACGGTGGGAAGACCCATGAGGGTCGCCAGCCGGTCCGCCAGCAGCGCGTCGTTGTTGCCGGGCTTGTCCGTGCCGTAGACGTGCTCCACGTCGCTGTCGAGGAACACCACCGGGAGACCCGCGCGGGCGAACTCGATGAGCTTGTCGACGCTGGCGACGTTCAGCTGCGTCGCGCCGCTCACGATCACGGCGCCGTACGCCGGACCGTCGGCCGCCAGCCTGCCCCCGGTGACCTCGGCCGCGGGGAGCTCGAGGAGCGCCTCGCTCAGCTCGTTGTAGGACCACCCCTCGTCCAGCAGGGTCTGCAGTGAGTTCCCCGACTGGATCTGCGAGGAGTCGTCGGCACCGAGCAGCACCGCCAGGTCCACCTTGGCCTGACCACCCTGGAGGACGGCCTGGTTGCGCGCGACGTAGTCGCTGAAGGTGTCGACGTCGTCCCACCAGATCTGCCGGCCGTTCCAGGACGAGAAGTTGAAGAAGTTCCATCCGGGCCAGGCCGAGTTGTTCCCGTTGAAGGCGCGGGCGAAGGCCGTGCCGTGCAGGATCGACCGGTTCACCCCGTGCGAGAAGTTCATGTTCAGCACGTCGGTGACCTCGGTCCACGTCGAGTTGATGCTCGCCTCGAACGTGACGCTCTCCATCGAGAGCAGCTTCTTTCCCTGCATGTTCACCGTCGCGGACAGGTTGCGCAGCCCGTCGCCCGAGGTGGAGTTGTCGCCCTCCGGCACGTCGAGCGCCGAGGCCGCCCCCGCGATGTCGAGGCCGGTGAGCGAGTAGCCCTGGGCACGGTAGGTGTAGCCGAAGGTCGAGGCCCAGTCCTTGATCGGTGCCGCGTGCTCGGTCTCGTAGAGGCCGCCCAGCGTGGTGTTGTAGTCCTCCACGATCCGGGACGCCTGCTCAGCGTCGTCGAAGTTGCCCGCACCCATGCTCAACACCGGCAGGAGCGCACCGGGCGCGTAGCCGTTCTCGTCGCTGAACTCCGAGGGGAGGTCGGCGGTCCACAGGGGGCCGTCGCGGTGAATCTCGATGCTGTCCTCGAAGATGCTGCTCCCGGTCTTGCGCGCGTTGCCGACCAGGAGGCGCTCCAGCTCGCGGTCGAGGATGTTGTCGCTCCAGAACGCGAAGATCCGCTCGGCGGCCGGCTCGCTGAAGTAGTCGACGGCGTAGGTGCGGTTGTGCTGGGTGACCGACTGGCCGCCGGACATGATCTGTCCGGTGCCCTGGCGGTAGGAGCCGATCAGGACGAGGTCGCCGACCGCGAGGTCGTCGCCCGCGCTCGGGGAGTAGCCGTCAAGAGCGGAGAGCTGGTCGAGGTCGGTCTGGTAGAGGTACTGCCAGTCCGCCATCCGCCTCCGGTTGCCGTCCTGGTCGATCTTCCCGTCGAAGTCGTCGGTGGCCGGCTCGGGACCGAACTTGTCGAGGACGTCCTGGTAGTCCAGGCCGTTCGCGTCGGCGTACGCGCGGTCCGGGATGCCCGCGGGATAGCCGGCCCAGTCGCCGCTCGCCTCCTCGCGCTTCTTGGTGGTCGCGGCGTCGGCGTCGGCTAGCGAGGCGAGTTCGAACGTCGGCGTACCGTCGTCGCCGACGGAGGCCACCTTCGCGACGGTGGCGCCGGTGTACTTGTCGACGAAGAGGAAGTCCGCGATCAGCCGGCTGGTGTTGGAGAAGTCGCGGGTGCGCTGCTCCGGCAGCGGCAGGTCCACGACGCCGGCGGCGAGGTCGTCGGCCGTGATCTTCGTCCACGCCGAGGTCGCCTGCTGCTGCTGGGTGTCGTCGTTCGGGTCGATCGTGTTCACGGTCGGCGGCCAGTGCGACGTGATCGTCAGGTCGACCTTGAAGCCGCCGGGGACCTTGTTGGCCGCCTTCAGGATGGTCTTGAGGACGTCGCGCCACGCGGGGCTGCCGAAGCCGATCTCGGCCGCGTCGTCGTTGCCGTAGTTGGAGCCGTCGGCCAGGTAGGCGATCTCGACGCCGCCGAAGCCGCCTGCGGCCAGGTCCTTGATCTGCTTGACGATCAGCGAGCGGCCCTCGGCATCCCTACCGGCGCCGGCATCGGGGAACCACATCCGGGCCATCGGCTCGGCATCCAGGGGCGGCTTCTCGAAGGCCGAGAGGATCTCCGTGGCCGCTCCGCGATCGGGCTTGCCGTGGTCGGCAGCGCCTGGCGCGGCGACACCCGGGCTCGATCCGGCGGCCACCAGGGTCACCGCCGTCGCGGCCGCGGCAATGGCGCTCGCCCGGCGGTACCTGTTCCCTGCTCTGTTCACGCTCTCTCCTTCAGATGTCAGCGACGATCCGAGACCACGGGTGAACGGACCCGCAACGCGGGCGGCCGTGTTTGAAACGTTTCACTCATGGGCGCGCATCCCTCCCTCGTCAACCTCGCGGTGGGACCGAGCGACCCGGCCCACCTTGTGGCGACGGTCACAGTCTGGGGAGGCGGGAGGAGGTCGCGCCGCAGCCGCGACGACAAACTGAGCCGCGGATCCTGTCGCACGCAACAGGCGGTCGACCGGTCTGCACCGACGCTCGCCGACAGATGCGGCCGATCCGGCGGCGCAATGTCCGCTCGCTCAGGTGGAGCTCGTCAGCGGTGTCCGCGAGCGACCGGCCCGTGGCCAGGCAGCGAAGGACGCCGACGTCGGCGGGCCCCAGTTTCTACGGGGCTGCAGGCAGGGACGAGGGCGATCAGGCGGCAACGTCTGCTGACATCTGCTGACATGGGGCCCGAAAACGAATCAGAGGCGGCCTCCGGATCTCTCCGGAAACCGCCTCTGGTTCTGCTACTTCATTGGTAGCGGGGGCAGGATTTGAACCTGCGACCTCTGGGTTATGAGCCCAGCGAGCTACCGAGCTGCTCCACCCCGCGTCGGTGAATAGAACATTACGGCATCGCCCAAGAGCGTCCAAATCGGGGGGCCCTTTTCGCGCGTCGACGTGCTTCTGCGCAGGTCAGGGGCACGGATTTGGTGGCGCGGATCAGTGGCGCAGGTCGCCGGGCGCGCGGTCGCGCCCCGCTCCCCCGGGCACCCGCACGCCCGTCCGCCCCGCGACCAGCTCGAGCGCGTGCCGGACCTCCCGGGCGGTGTCGGCGCCGACCTCGGCAGCCAGGTTCAGCTCGAAGCGCGCGTGGAACGCCTTGGCGGCGTCGAGCGCCTCCCGGCCGCGGTCGCCGATCTTCACGATCCGCTGGCGGCGGTCGAGCCCCTTCGGGGCGCGGTCCACGAAGCCGGCCAGGGTCATCCCCTCGACTAGCTTGAGCGTCGCCTGCGGCGTCATGTGCAGGCGCTCGGCCAGCACGCGGACGCTCAGCGGCTCGTCGGCCAGCAGACGCAGCACGAAACCGGTCCGGGTCGTGAAGCCGACGAAGCCGGAGGCGTGCATGTGCAGGCGCAGCTCCTCGGCGAAGGTGACCCCGGCGAGCGACAGGAGCACGCCGAAGTCCGGGCGATCGTCCGTCACCCCGTCATCGTATGAGCCAGATCACATTCCCGTGGGACGTCTGTGAGATGTCGCGGGTCGTGTGCCTGAGAACCCTCCATGAGCGGGCGTCAGCCACACGACCGCGGCTCGGACGTCGCGCGGGTGGGGTCGTGTGCCTGAGACCCCGCTATTCCGATGTGTTGTGTCTCGGGACATCGCGGACACATATGTCTCAAGACATCGCGGACACTTTCCTACCGCGGGGGTTGGCTGACTGGTAGCCCGCTCGTGATTTCAGG